>CAJTSZ010000007.1 GCA_910578755.1 uncultured Oscillospiraceae bacterium
GTTGCGGAACAGCCGCTGAATTTTGCGCTCTTCCGGCGGGTTGCCCTTTTGCACCTCAGCGCCGCAGGAGGTTAAGGATTCCACGCTGTGGGACTTGGAGGAGCCAGTGGCGCCGCCGCAGCCATCCCGGCCGGTTTTTCCGCCCAGCAAAATAACAACGTCAGAAGGCTGGGGTTCCAGGCGCACTACATGGCTGGCAGGGGCCGCGCCAATAACAGCGCCTACTTCCATACGTTTGGCCACATAGCCTGGGTGGTAGATTTCGCTTACCTGGCCGGTGGCAAGGCCAATTTGGTTGCCGTAGGAGCTATAGCCAGCGGCGGCAGTGGTGACAATTTTTTTCTGGGGCAGCTTGCCGGCAATGGTTTCAGTAAAAGGGGTGAGGGGGTCTGCCGCGCCGGTGACACGCATAGCCTGGTAAACATAACTGCGCCCGGAAAGAGGGTCACGGATAGCGCCGCCCAAGCAGGTGGCCGCGCCGCCAAAGGGTTCAATTTCCGTTGGGTGGTTGTGGGTTTCGTTTTTGAACATCAGCAGCCAGTCCTGGTCCTCGCCATCCACATCC
Organism: uncultured Oscillospiraceae bacterium; assembly: GCA_910578755.1. Lineage (GTDB taxonomy): Bacteria > Bacillota > Clostridia > Oscillospirales > Ruminococcaceae > Negativibacillus. Next base: position 566 of record CAJTSZ010000007.1, read on the forward strand.
ACGGTAATTTTAACGGAGCAGGCGTTAATCTCCTCGGATTCGTCCAAGTCTTTCAGCAGGCCCTGGGCCTTTAGGGCTTTTGCGCCAATGGTGGCCAAATCCATAAGGCAAACGGGCTTGTTTTTGCCTGTGTACAGTTTTTCCCGCAGCTGCAAGTAATCGTTATAGGCATCCTTAATATAGTCGCTTTCAATGCTGACGTTTTCAATGTGAGTGCCAAAGGTGGTGTGGCGGCAGTGGTCGGACCAGTAGGTATCAATCATGCGGATTTCCGTAATGGTAGGGCAGCGCTTTTCTTCCTCCCGGAAGTATTTTTGGCAGAACTGAATATCCCCTAAATCCATAGCCAGGCCGTATTCTTTAATAAAGGCGTTCAGCCCTTTGTCATCCAAGGTGAGGAACTGGTTCAAAACGGCTACGTCAGTAGGTATTTCAAAGGGGGTGTGCAGTGTGGCCACCGGTTCCAGGGAGGTTTCGCAGGATTCCACCGGGTTAATAAGGTTGGCTTTGATTTTTGTAAATTCCTCATCAGTTACCGGGCCGCCAATGATGTACACCCGGGCGGAAGCCACGGTGGGGCGCTGGTTTTGGGCGGCAAGCTGGATGCACTGGGCGGCGGAATCCGCCCGTTGGTCAAACTGGCCAGGCAGGAACTGAACGGCAAAAATCCGCTGGCCCTCCTCTACCTGGGGCAGGGCTTCGTAAACATTATCTACCTGGGGCTCGGAGAAGATGTTGGTTTTAGCCATTTCAAAATCTTCGGCGGAAATATCCTCCACATCGTAGCGGTTAATTACACGGACGCTGGTGGCGCTGGCAATGCCCAGGGAGTTGTGGATATCTGCCAGGATGCCGTTGGCCTCCACGGCAAAGGGTGTTTTCTTTTCAACATAAATTCTGTAAACGGACATAGTTCACACTCCTATTTTGTTGCACCGCCCAAAGGCGATTGTACTTGCTCTGTTTCTTTTGCAGTTATGTTAACGGCGCTTATGCCAGGGCGCCGGTACATTTTTCGCTGTCGCAGCCGGTAATTTTTACAGGGAGGCTTTGGCCGCGGATATCCTGGGGGTAGCTTACCCAAACAGGGGTATAGTTTTTGGTGTAGCCCATGTAGCCGCCCTCCACAACGTCGGTTTCAAAAAGGACGTTTTCCGTGCGGCCAACCTGTTGGTGCAAAAAGGCGCGGCGGCATTCCTCCATGGCGGCGCTAAGCAGGTGGCTGCGCTGTTCCTTTACCTTTTGGGGGATTTGCTCCGCCATTTTGGCAGCCTGGGTACCCTCCCGCACAGAGTAGGCAAAAATATGGGCCTTGGCGAAGGAAACCTCCTGGGAAAAGGCCAGGGACTGCTGGAATTCTTCCTCGGTTTCCCCAGGGAAGCCCACCATAATATCGGTGGTAATGGCACAGTTGGGGAAGTAACTGCGGATTTTATCCACCATTTGCCGGTATTGCCCGGCAGTATAATGGCGGTTCATGCGCTTTAAGGTGGCATCGCACCCGCTTTGCATGGAAAGGTGGAACTGGGGGCAAAAGGAGGGAAGGGAACTAAGGGTTTTTAGGTCCTGGTCACTGAGGAGGTCCGGCTCCAGGGAGCCAAGGCGCACCCGTTCCAGGCCAGGGGTGGCGCAGGCGGCACAAACAGCGTCAATAAGCCGCAGGCCAAGGTCCTTGCCGTAGCTGGAAAGGTCAATGCCAACTAAAACCACTTCCTTAAAACCGGCCAGGCTAAGGTCGTACAGCTCTGTATTCAGCTCCTCCAGGGGCTTGGAACGAACAAAGCCCCTGGCATAGGGGATAATGCAGTAGGAACAAAAGTGTTCGCAGCCATCCTCTATTTTTACAAAGGCGCGGGTACGCTCTATAAAACTGCTGGCGTGCATTTGTTCCAAGCCTTCCTCCCTGCTGTGGGGCGGAATATCAATAATCCTTTGGCCCGACTGTAAAAAGGCCTTTACATGGGACAATATTTTTGTTTTATTGCCGGTGCCGGTAAAAATATTTACCTCCGGCAGCTGGTTGGCGGCTTCCTGGGGGAAGGCCTGGGAATAGCAGCCGGTTAGCGCCAAAACCGCAGCAGGGCTTTGGCGCCGCAGGCGGCGAAGCACCTGCCTTGTTTTTTTGTCCCCTGTAGAAGTGACAGTACAGGAGTTTACAACGTAAATGTCGGCTTCCTCTTCTGGGGTTACAATGTCAAACCCATCGGCGGAAAACTGCTGCATAAGGATTTGGGTTTCGTACTGGTTTACCTTGCAGCCCAGGGTATAAAAAGCAGCGCGCATATAAAATTCCTTTCAGACGGTATAGAAAACAGTTTAAAACAAATAAAAACAATATAAAACATTTGGCCTAAAATGTTTTATATTGCTGCCTGTAAAGGCGAAGGATTGAAAAATCAGCTTAAATAAATTATAATAAATTTATACAAACAATACAAGTGCAGTTTGGAAAAAAAGCCGCTGGGCTTAGGAGGAAAGCAATGAAAAATGTAAAAATTATGTTTCAGGGAATTAACGATGTAAGAAGTTTTGTATCCGTTGCGGAAAGGTATGAATTTGATATTGATATTGTTTTGGACAGGTACCGGGTAAATGGGAAATCTATTATGGGTATCTTCAGCTTGGACCTTTCTTCGGCATTGGAACTGGTAGTACACAGCGACGATTGCGCCGCGTTTTTAGCGGAAATAAAATCCTACATAGTGGAATAACAAATGCCCCTGCATCCCAAAAATCCCCTCGCCGTTTTTAACGGCGAGGGGATTTTAAAGTAATAACTATGCTAAGTACTGTTTTAGCAGGCGTGTCAGCTCTACAATGTCAATGGGTTTTGCTACATGGTCGTTCATGCCGCATTCGGAGCAGCGGCGAATATCATCAGCAAAGGCGTCGGCGCTCATGGCTATAATGGGGGTAGATAAAGCGTCGGAACGCGTTAGCTGACGGATGGCGGTTGTGGCCTCGTAGCCAGTCATATTGGGCATACGGATATCCATAAGAATGGCGTCATAGTAGTTTTCCGGCGAGCTTTGGAATTTATCCAGGCAAATTTGGCCATCCTCGGCCCAATCCACCTGCAGCCCTAAGTCGGAAAGAAGTTCGTTGGCAATTTCCCAGTTCAGTTCATTGTCTTCAGCAAGAAGGATGCGGCGGCCAGACAAATCAACATCTACGCCTTGGGCCTGGTCCTCCTCTGCGTCAACACCTGCATATTGGTGCAGGGCATGGTACAGTGTGGATTTGAAAAGAGGTTTGCCAATAAACCCGTTGATGCCGGCTTCCTGGGCTTCTTCTTCCAAATCGCTCCAATCATAGGCAGAAATCAGCAAAATGGGTACCTCATCCCCCAAATTTTCCCGAATTTCTTTTGCAAGCTGAATACCGTTTGTATTGGGGAGCTTCCAATCCAGCAGGATAATTTGGTAATCTTCCCCGCTTTGGCGGCGCTGGTTTACCATTTCTACAGCGCTTTCGCCGTCCAAAGTCCATTCGGCGTTAATGCCTATGGATTTTAGTGTGCTTATGGTGGTGGCGCACAGTAATTCATCGTCATCCACAATTAACATATTCCATGGGGGAAGCACCATGTCCTCTTCCTTGGTAGTGGCTTTTTCAAAATCGAAGGTGAGGATGAATTCGGTGCCCTTATCAATTTCGCTGCGGACGTCAATACTTCCTTCCATGGCGTCTACAATGTATTTGGTAATGGCCATACCCAACCCACTGCCCTCGGTTTTGTATACTCTGTCCTTATCCATGCGGCTGTAGGAATCGTATATTTTTTCCAGGAACTCGGGGGTCATGCCAATGCCGTTGTCCTTCACCCAAATGCAGACGCGGATGTAATTTTCACCCTTGGGGGACTCCTCCTCAAACAGGGAAAGCTGTATGGAGCCTGTTTCCTGGGTGTACTTTGTGGCGTTGGACAAAAGGTTCAGCAAAACCTGGTTCAAACGGACGCCATCGCACCAAACGTTTTCTGTAAGGATATTTTCCACATGAACGTCAAAGCTTTGTTTTTTCGCTTTAATTTGGGGCTGCATAATGCTTACAATGCCTTCCACAACTTCCCGCAGTGAAACTTGTTCTATTCTTAAGCTCAATTTGCCGCTTTCAATTTTCGACATATCCAAAACATCGTTAATTAACCGCAGTAAGTGTTTGCTGGACAATGTAATTTTTTTCAGGCAGTTTTGCACTTGCTGGCGATCGTCTATATGGGCGGTGGCAATGGCGGTCATGCCTACAATAGCGTTCATTGGCGTTCGAATATCATGGCTCATATTGGCTAAAAATTCGCTTTTTGCCTTGTTGGCTCCCTGGGCCTCCTTGCGGGCCTTATCCAGTTCGCTCATTTGGGAACGGGTGATGGAGAAGTAGCGGAAGAAAATGCAGGACAAAATAATTAAAACAGCGGCGCAGGAAAACAGGGTAATTAACAGGTACTCGTTGCTTAAATTATTTATAATGTCATCCAGTATGTTGTAAGGCATTACGGATATCAAGTACCATTCGGAGTAGGGCAGCGCAATACCATAAATTTGCCATGGCGTACCATCTTCCACAAACATGGTGGAACATTCTTCCCGGTTTTTTACCGCGGTGCGGAACAATTCCATAGAACTGTTTTCCGGCAAGGTATTTTCGGCGGGCCTTTGCAACTGCTGGAAAAATTGCGGCAGTTCTGCATTGGGGTTTTGTATAACAAAGCTGCCGTCCGGCCGGATAATGTGGGGGTACATTAACAGGTTTTCGTCTTCTAACAAAAGGAAGTCTGTAATGTAATTTAAGGGGACGGCCGCTACTAAGCTAGCACTGTTGCCGCCGTTTCGCATAGGGTAAGCGGCATCCACACTAAATAGCACAACTTCCTTTCCAGTGGAATCAACGCCAACAGCAACATGCTGTTTCCCATGCAGCAGAGCCTCCAAAAAGGGGCCTGGGTTAATGGGACGTATGGGGTTTCCATAAAGGGTTTCAAAATCACCTTGGGCGGAACAAAGCGCCGCGTAGTCAAACCCGCGAACCTGGGTCCTGTAAATAAGCTCCCTATATAAGCTTTCTTTATCGTGGTTGTCGGCCGGAACAACAGCAACCACACCAGCTACCTGGTCAAAGTGCAGCTTTAGTACAGTTTCAAAATGCCTGGACATTTGTTCATTCATTCCAGACATATAAATATCACCAATTTCGTAAACGGAATGCTTGCTGTTTTGCCCCATATAAATTCCAAGCAGAGAGAAAACAATAATGCTGAATAGCAGCATACCAATAAAACTGCTTACTAAAAACCGCATTACAAAGCTGTTTTTCTGAGCCTTTTCCATTACCTACGCCTCCTGGGACCGCTTATATTCACCAATGGCATGAATAGTTTGGGAATAATCCTTAGCCAATTGAGGCGCCATTTCCGCCGCTTTGTTGTAATCGCCCTCTTTTAATACTTGTGTTATGGCATTGCTGATTTCGTACAGCTTGGTAAAGGAGAGGTTTTGGCAAATGCCTTTGATTGTGTGAACAGCCCGCAGGGCCTCGTCATAATCCTGATTGGCCATAGATGTTTCAAACAGGCTGTAGCTTTTATCGTCCAAAAATTTATATATAAATTTTTGAACTGTTTGCTCCCGGCGCAGCCGGCCCAGTACCTCGTCAAAGTTACCGCCTAAGCTTGTGTAGCAATCCTTCAAAGTCATCATCATATTTCCTCCTCATTGGGTGTGTTATTCTGTACCCCTTGCCGGCAAAGGCAGGGGGGCTTTCGTTTCCAATTTAGTATTGTATACGAAAACAACCGGAACAGCCGGTGGGGTATTGCCAACTTGCGAGCGCCGTTATTTTGAGGTTAAAGGGGTACTGGTTTCGGAGGAAAGCAGCTTGTCATAGTCTATTTTGTTTTTTGCCTCCAAAGGGTCCTCATTTTCCGGTTCCGGCGGCAGGTTGTTTGTAAACTCGTGCTCCAAAGTATCTGCAATTCCCTGCAAGCACTGCAAAAGAAGGGGGTTAAAGGTGCCGCATTGCCCTTCTAAAATCATTTTTAAGGCTTCCTTGTGGGTAAAGGCTTTTTTATAGCAGCGTTCACTGGTTAAAGCGTCGTACACATCGGCCATGGCAACCACCTGGGCGGAAATGGGAATGTCATCCCCCTTTAAGCCGTCGGGGTAGCCCCTGCCGTCGTACCGTTCATGGTGCCAGCGGCAAATTTCGTAAGCCACTTTAACAAGGGGGGCGTCGCGCATTTCAGCAGGCAGCTCCGACAAAATATTGGCCCCCAGCATGGAGTGGTTTTTCATAATGGCGAACTCTTCGTCGGTAAGGCGCCCGGGTTTGTTCAAAATTTCATCGGGAATTGCAATTTTGCCAATGTCATGCAGGGAAGAAGCAACGCTGATTAAAGAAATATCCTCTTTGGACAAGGAATATTGGTCTGTATACAGCACCAAACGCTTTAACAAGTACTTTGTAATGGTATTTACATGGAGGATATGTAGGCCGCTTTCCCCATTGCGGGATTCTACAATGTGGGACAGGATAGAAATCATCAGTTTATTATTTTGTTCCTGTTCCTCAATTTGTTTGGCAATAATTTTTTCAAGGCGCTGCCGCCGGGCGTATAAAAGCATGGTGCTGGAAATGCGGCGGTGAACAATGGCAGGGTCAAAGGGGCGGTTGATGTAGTCGAAAGCCCCCAGGTCATAGGCGCGCTTAATGTTTGCAGGGGAATCGTCGGCAGAAATCATAATAATGGCAAAGTTGTCACTCCAATGGTATTGGTTTATGGTGGCAAGCACCTCAAAGCCATCCATTACAGGCATCATAATGTCCAAAAGAAGAAGGGAAAATTCTGCCCAGCGTTCGGAAAGGATTGAAATTGCTTCCGCGCCATTTTGAGCCTCTACAATATCATATTGTTCTTCCAGAATATCCAGCAAAAGGGCACGGTTCATTTCGGAATCGTCTACAATTAATATTTTTTGTTTTTCCATGGGGCTCAACTCTTTCGTTTTTAATTTTAATATGGTACCATCGTTTGGCAAAGGTTAACACGGTTTTTGGAGGGGCTAAAATAATCGCCAACTGTACCATCCTGTTGTTATGCTGTTTTATAGAGTTTAACAGTATGCTAAATCCCATTGTTAAGCGATGGTTACAATGAACAAATTACAGCGGAAAAACAGGCGCCGTTAAAAAGTTCATTATTAAAATAATACATCAACTGTCTATTTTAGTCAATTAAAATGGAATTTTTCCAACCCTTTAATTTTAAGGGAAAAATATTTTTATACAAAAAAATATAACCTCAGCCTATGCTGAGGTTATATTTTACCTATTTTTGGTGGAGATGAAGGGGATCGAACCCTCGACCTTTTGAATGCCATTCAAACGCGCTCCCAACTGCGCTACACCCCCGTGTTTGGTACAAGCAGTATTATACACTATGTTTTTTAAAAAAGCAATAGGTAAATTTAATTTTTTTAAAATTTTGCAGCCAGCCCAAACCTTACAGCGGTGTGCCGCTGTAAGGTAGCAAGTTGGGCGTAGCCCAACTTGTAAAACTTGTGCTTCTATAGGGGCCCTCTTTGGGGCGCGCCGCCCCCAAGCCCCAGGCCCAAAACTTCCAGCAGTACACCGCTGGAAGTTAGCAAGTTTGGCAAAGCCAAACTTGCGGGGGCCGCCTCTTTTATGGTATATTTACATGGAAAATAATGCCCCAAGGGGCGTTGTGGGAGGAAAAGGCAATGGAACTGATTACAGAAAAACAATCCCTTTGGGAGTATTTGCAGCAAAGCAAAAAGCCTGTGGTGCTGTATGGCATGGGGGACGGGGCGCTGAAGATTATGGCGGTGCTGAAACAGTATCAAATTCCCTTGGCGGCCATTTTTGCCAGCGATAATTTTGTGCGGGGCCATTCCTTCCAGGGCTTTCCGGTGCTGCACCTTGCCGATGTGGAGGCAAAATTTCAGGATTTCATTATTTTAATGGCCTTTGCCATCCATGATGATGGAATGACCCAGTATATCCGCCAAATTGCCGGCCGCCACGAGTTTTACGCCCCAGATGTGCCTGTAGCTGGGGAAAACCTGTTTACTATGGAATTTTACCGGGTGCACGAAGAACAATTTCAGCAGGTGTATGGCCTGCTGGCGGACGAACAGTCCCGCCGGGTGTATAGGGATATTTTAAATTATAAAATAAGTGGAAAGCTGTGCTACCTGCAAAGCTGCCAAACTACGGTCCAGGAGGCTTACGCCAACATTCTGCGGCCAGGGGAAGAGGAAATTTACGCCGATTTAGGGGCCTACAAGGGGGATACCATTGAGGAGCTGCTTACCTACACCGGCGGGCGCTGCAAAAAGGTAATTGCCATAGAGCCGGACCGCAAAAACTATAAAAAACTGCTGGCCACTGTGGAACGCCTGGGGTTAAGCCAGGCTGTGTGCTGTAATGTAGCAGCCTATTCCCAAAAGGGGTTGAGGCTGTTTGCCAGCAAGGCGGGGCGGCAATCGGCCCTAAGCAGCGCCCAGGGGGTGGAAACCCCTGTGGATTCCTTGGATAATATTTTAAACGGGGAACCGGTAACTTTAATTAACATGGACGTGGAGGGCGGTGAAAAGGAGGCCATAGAGGGCTGCGCCAAAACCATTGCCGCCTATAAGCCTAAAATGCTTATATCCGCCTACCACCGCAGCGAGGATTTGTTTGCCCTGCCCCTGCAAATCCACGCCCTGCGGCCAGATTACCAGTTTTACTTTCGCCATTACCAGTACATCCCCGCCTGGGATACCAACCTGTACTGTGTTTAAACGGATAAAAGGAGAAGCTATGGAAAATTTAGACGCCCTTTGGGAAGAAATTGCCTGCCAGCTGCCGGATAAAATTATTTTAAGCGGGGGAAAAAATACCCCCTACCAGCGCATTGTGTTTCAAGGCAAGGTCATTGACCAAAAACACAGCTACCAAATTGAAAAATACACCGAAAAACAGGTATTCCACCAAAATATTTTGCCGGGGCAGCTGGCAGAAGCCTTAAAGGAATGGTTCCAGCAGGGCTACCGCCAGTGCAATGCCTTTGCTCCAAAGTTCCAGTACGAGGTTCGCCTTTCCAAAAAGGGGAAGGCCCTGGTGCAGAAAAAGCGCCTGGCCCAGCCTGGCCCCAGCCGGCTGAAGGAGGGCCACAACAAGGAAAAAAACTATATTTTAAAGGAGGGCACGGTGATTCCCCCTCTGGTGGATTTGGGCGTGTTTACCGCAGAAGGCAAGGTGGTGCGCTCCATGTACGATAAGTACAAGCAAATCAACCGGTTTATTGAAATTGTAGACGACGCTGCCCAAACCTTAACACAGGAGGCCCAGGGCAGGGAACTGACTATTATTGACTTTGGCTGCGGCAAATCCTACCTGACCTTTATTTTGTATTACTATTTTACCATGGTAAAAGGGGCCAAGGTAAAAATGATAGGGCTGGATTTAAAGGAGGACGTCATAGCCAACTGTAGCCAGGTGGCCAAAAAGTACGGCTATGAAGGGCTCTCCTTCCAGCTGGGGGATATTAACGGCTTCCGGTGGGAGGGGCCTGTGGATATGGTAATTACCCTCCATGCCTGCGATACTGCTACCGACTATGCCCTGTATAACGCCATTGGCTGGAACACAAAAATGATATTTTCCGTGCCCTGCTGCCAGCACGAGCTCAACGGGCAAATGAACAGCCGCCGCCTTTCCCTGCTTACCCGCTACGGGTTAATACAGGAGCGCACCGCCGCCCTGCTTACCGATGCAATCCGGGGGAATTTGCTGGAAGCCTGCGGCTACAAAACCCAGCTGCTGGAGTTTGTGGATTTTTCCCATTCCCCAAAAAATATTTTAATCCGGGCGGTGCGGGGCAAGGTTTCCCCGCCAAAAAGGGCGGAGGCCTTGGCGGAGGTACAGCGGGCCATGGAGGAATTCCACCTTTCCCCCACCTTGTACCGCCTTCTGGCGGAAAAGGGGCTGATAAGCCCCCAGCCTGAACTGCGCTGAAAATAAGTCCCAATTCGGCATTGACAAAGTGGTTAGGCCTGCCCAATTCAAAAATACAGTTCAGCGCCAATTTAGGGCGCGGGCCTTATTAAGCAATGGTTCCATCGTTTGACAAGGGTTAACACGGTTTTTCAAGGTTAAAGCACCCGGTAACGGCTTTTTTGGAGTTTTGCAACATACTAAACCTATAGCGGTGCAAAAGGCCAACTGCCAGCTCCACAAAAAACTCCAAAGGACCTGCCAGTGTTCATAAATGGGGGCTGGCAAGGCCGCAGGGTGCAGGCGGGCTGACGCCCGCCAAAGCCGAGAACGCAGTCCAGTGCCTATTTAGGGGCGCCGGCAGGCGGGTTTACCCTTGTTAAGCGATGGTTAGGAGAGGAAATAATGGCATTCTGTTATAAGGAAATAGCAGCAATATTGAAACAGGCACACTGTATTGACCAAAAATGTGAGTTATTTGGCGCATCAAGGCATCAATATAAGCTGAACCCGCCAATCAACGCGGAAGTTGCCCGTTCGGTGGAGGAAACATATCAATTTACATTTCCAGAGGATTATTTCCAGTTTATCACCCAGGTTGCTAACGGAGGCGCGGGCCCTGATTATGGGATTATGCCCTTTGAGGATTCTCTTATGAGTGGAGCGTACAACAATTTCCAGGAAGCATATAAACGCAGCCTGAAAACACCCTTTGCACCGCGGCCCATGCTGCCGGAAGAAGCGGAAAGCAGTTCTTTTTCTAAGGAGGCTTACCAACAAAACCCCGATAAATTTTTCATCTATAAAAAAGGGGACGACGCCATTTGCGATACAGACGGCTTTTTTGTTTTGGGAACCCATGGGTGCCAATGGGACTTTGGCCTCGTTGTATCCGGCCAGAGAAAGGGGCAAATATTCACCACGGACAATGAAGGCGCTTATTTTTTTAGGGCGTACAGCTTTTATGAATTTTATCAGCAGTGGCTTGATTGGCTTTCGGATAAAGAGAATGTTCAAAAGGAATTGGCGATGTGGCATAAACTGGGGCAGAAAAAATAAAGCCTGTTAATATCATATTGCCATTCATACGGCATAAGAACACAAAAAATAAACGGCAGTAACCAAGAAATACTCTCCCGGTTACTGCCGTTTGCTGTGTGCTATTGGTGGTTGTGGCCGCAGGAACAGGGCTCCTCCTGGCCGCAGTTCAGGTTCAGGCGGCTGTTGGCGTCGGGAACGCCCATTTGGCCCCGGTATTTTTCCACAAGGCCCGTGGATACACTGAAGCCCCGGCTCCAAAGGATTTGGGAGATTTTTTGGTCAGTATAGGGGGAATCCTCCCATTCCGAAGCAAAAATTTCCTCCATAGCCTTTTTCACCTTAAATATATTGATATGCTCTTGGGTGTTGGTGCTTTCCTGTAGGAAAAAGGCCAGGGGGTACACGCCGTAAGGGCATTGCAGGTATTTGTTTTTAATGGTGCGGTGTACGGTTTTATCCTGTATTCCCAGTTCCTGGGCAATGGAGTTTACTGTAACCATATTCAAGTATTGGGGGCCGTATTTTAAAAACGGTTCCTGCCGGGCCATAATGGCGCGGGCAACCTTTAACAGGGTGGTTCCCCGTATTTCTACGCACTGGCGCAGCCATTTGGCCTTACTGGTGTTTTCCTTAATATATTCCGTAAGGGCAGGGTCCTGGGAACGGCGGGCCATATCCATATATTCTTGGCTCAGCTGAATTTGCGGGGTGTTAAATTGGCAAAGCAGCACCTGGTAGTATTGGGGGAACTTGGTCACCAGCACATCCGGGGTAATGTAGAAGGGCAAATCCTCCCTGTGAAAAGCAGAACCGGGGCGGGGGTTTAATTCTCTTATGATGCGCCAGGTGTTTTCCACCTCGGCCAAGGGCGCCTGTTCCGCCAGGGCAACCTCTTGCAAGCGGCCTTCCTGCAATTCTTCCAAGTGCCTGGAAAGCATAGTGCGGGCCAAACGGTATTCCGGCCCCTCCTGTAGTTGGAGCTTTAAACATTCCGCCAAGGAAAAGGCGCCTACCCCCCTGGGGGAGAGGCTTTGTACAATGTCCAAGGCGGCCTCCACTGTATTTTGGGGCAGGGACATTTGCTCCAGCAGTTCCTCTTTGGTACAGGTAATGTAGCCGTCGTCGTTTATGTTATCTATAATTTGGGCAGCAATGGCCATAATGTTGGGCTCTAGGGGAAGGGCCTTTAGCTGGGCCAAAAGCCCCTGGGGCAGGGTCTCGCTGGGAAAGGACGCCTTTGGCTGCTGGGGCGGCAGGTCCTTGCTGTAGGAAATGGTGTTTTCCTCTTCCTGCTGTTCCAGCCAATCCATTTTGCGCTGGAACAGTTTGCTTTTGCTGTCGTCCGGGGAGAGGCTTTCCATTTCGATCATGGGGTTTTCCATCATTTTGCCTGCCAAATATTCAGAAAGCTGGGCGTTGCTCATTTGCAGTATCTGTAAGGACTGCTGAATTTTAGGGTCCAGCTGGTTTTGTTTTTCCGACATAATAATAAAATGCTCCTTTCCAATAACTATAGGCTTTAAAGGCAGTGCTGCCTTTTTATTGCTTTCATGGGTTCCCAAATCCCTGACTGTGCTGTTGGGGCTTACCCAGCCCCAAACCCCCGGCCCCTTTCTTTTGTGTGAAAAGAAAGGGGGAAAGAAACAGCAATTCAGCGGGGATACCCGCTGAATTGGCAGCAAGTTCGCTTTACGAACTTGTGGGGTCACCCCTGGGCCCCAAATTTGATGGTGGCTCTCAACAAGCGGCGGTTAGCCGCACTCAAAAAGCGTATTGATTTCCATAGGCCCCATGCTACGCATGGACAAATGGCCATGGAAAGTGGAACGCTTTTTTTCGTGAGGCTAAGTTTGCCCAAAGGAGGGGGCAGTAAACCGTTCAGTGAACGGCTGCAAGTTTGCCTACAGCAAACATTACGATAGCTTTGTTAGGGGTATGGTAAGTTTGGCAAAGCCAAACTTGTAGCCTCGCCTGCGCTCGGCATTACCCAGCTTTCGGGCTCTAACGGTTAGGGCTGCTACAGCATTGAAGATAACCGCCTTGCGGCTATTATGCCACAAAGCGCAGCGCGCAGTGGTATAATTGGCGGTTTTGCCGGTTGCAATAGCTGGGCATCTGCCCAGCTAAGACAGTTGGGTATAACCCAACTGTAACATAATAAAGCTATTTTTGCCAGCTGGAGCAAGGCGAACGCCATTGAAACATGATAACGACTTTGTCGTTATTATAACACGAAAAAAGTTTTTATCAAAAAAATTTGAACAATCTGCCCCTATTTTGGCGAAAAGATATTTTAAACCGCGTTTTTTTGTGTTTTTCGCATAAAAAACCAACTATTTTTCAGCAGGTAAAGCAGAGTAATTTTCTTGCTTTTGGGGGGAGTTTGGTCTATACTAAGTACCATGTAAGCTGTTAAATTTGCCCACATGGCAGAGGTGCTTCCTTTGCCCGGCAAAGGAAAAATAAAATAAAGCTACATAAACAGGAGGGTATTTACTATGAACTCATTAAAAATGATTGAGGAACTTTCCAACGCTTACGGCGCTCCCGGCTTTGAGGACGAAGTGCTTTTGGTAGGCAGAAAATACGGCGAAGCATTTGCCGATATTTCTGAGGACAGCATCCGCAACCTGTACTTCAGAAGAAAAACAAACACAGGCAACAAGCCGGTTGTTTTGCTGGACGCCCACAGCGACGAATGTGCATTTATGATTTCTGCCATTAAACCAAACGGCACATTAAAGTTTATTTCCCTTGGCGGTTGGTCTGCCAACAATGTTTCCGCCCATAAAGTGCTGGTTCGCAACCAGGACGGCAAATGGATCCCCGGCGTTGTTGCCGCAAAACCGGTTCACTTTATGCACGGCAATGAGAAAAACCAGCCCTTAAGCATTGACAGTATGGTAATTGACGTAGGCGCAACCTCCCAGCAGGAAGTGGAAGAAATTTTTAAAATCCACATTGCTGCCCCAGTTGTTCCCGATGTTACCTTTGAATACAACGAGCAAACAGAAGTAATGCTGGGCAAAGCCTTTGACTGCCGCATTGGCTGCGCTTGTGTTTTGGAAACCATGGACAATTTGAAGGATGCAGATTTAAAGGTTGACGTTGTAGGCAGCTTTTCTACCCAAGAAGAAATTGGCGCACGGGGCGCTGTTGTTGTGGCCAATACCGTAAAACCAGACATTGCCATTGTGTTTGAAGGCTGCCCTGCCGACGATACCTTTGCCGACGGCTGCGACTCTCAAACAGGGATGAAAAAAGGCCCAATGCTCCGCCACATTGACATGAAAATGGTTACAAACCCAAGGTTTATGAAATTTGCCCTGGAAATTGGCAAAAAATATAACCTGGATTTCCAGGAGGCTATCCGTTCCGGCGGTTCTACCAATGGCGCGCCAATCCACACCTCCAACCACAGTGTGCCAGTTATTGTTATTGGCGTACCGGTGCGTTATGCTCATTCCCACCATTGCTTCACCGCAATGTCCGACTACCGCAACGCGGTTGCCCTGGCTACAGAAATTGTAAAAGCCCTGGATGCCGATATGATTGGCAGCTTCTAAAATAAAATATTGCTCTTTGTCATCCCCTGCCTGTGTTTTTTCACAGGCAGGTTTTTTTATTGTTTCACAATAAAAAACTGATGTGTAGGCGGATTCGGGCTGTAACGAAGCAATTTTCGCAAGTTTTGCAGGCGGAGCCAAAAAACTTGTAAGGGGCGTTTATATAGTTTCGTTTTGCACAAATAATTTGCGCCCCGTTCTGCCTTATGCACAAAAAACTGCTTTGCTCAACTATTTTTTATATTGTTGTGAACGGCAGGCCCTTGGGTAAACCGCTGGTAGAGCAGGGTAAACTGCTCTTCGGTTGTATGGGCAAGCAGGCATGGTACCATAAATGTAAAAAGGAAAGGAGAAAAACACAATGAAAAAACAAAGCTTTGGCAGCAGGGTGGCCCTTTGGCGCAAAGAAAAGGGAATGACCCAGCTGGAACTGGCCCAGCAAATGGGTGTTACAGATAAGGCGGTATCTAAATGGGAGAGGGACCTCTCCTTTCCCGATGTTGCCATGCTGCCCAGGCTGGCGGAAATTTTTAACGTAACCGTGGAGGAACTGATGCAGGAAAAGGCAGCTGGCAGCAAAACCTTGGAGGTGCTGCCTCTTGCCTTAAAGGGGGTAGCCTTAGCCATGGGGGTAGCTGTCGCGGTTCTTTCGGCCATAGGGAATTTGGAGCCGGCGAAAGGGGTTGCCATGCTGGGCATTGGGCAGGTTTGCTTGGCGGCAATACAGCTTTTAAAAACCGAAAAATAACAAACAGCCCCTTCAACGGAGAACACGGCGAAGGGGCTGTTTGTTATTTTATCCTAATTTGCTGCTGCAGGTTCTGCTTGCGGGGTCAGTCCCAAAATAGGGCAAGGGGAAAGGCGTCAAAAACTCCTAAAAAAACAAAATATGAATTGAATATTTTGTGAATTCGTGGTAGTATAGTATAGGATAATAGCACATTTCAAAATTGCATATTATTGTAAGAGATGTACTGTTTTTACTTAGAATTAAATCTAATGAGAGGAAGATGATGCGTGAAGTCGATTAAGTCAAAAATCCAAATCAGTATGCTGGCGGTGGTGCTGGTTTCGTCAGTGCTGATTGGCATAATTACGTCCCTTTTAAATGCCAGGGGCATTGATGATGTTATGGAAAAGACTTTAGGCCCCTCCACACAAATAGCGGCGGACGCCGTAAAGTGGAAAATGGAAAACTACTGGGCGGTTCTTCACGAGGCGGCCGCTTCAGATGTGTTTAAAAATGCGGACCCCATGGACCCGGCGCTGGTTCCCCTCCGGGATGACATTGCACAGCGCAACGGTTTCCTCTACATTGGTAAAATGGATGCCAACGGCTTAGCCTCAACCGGAGAAAACTACGGCGGGGAGTATTATTTTCAGCAGTGCAAGGCAACTATGGAGCCTTATATTTCTGAAATTATGTATGACGGCAAACAAATGATTTTTTTAATGGAAACACCCATTATTATAAATGGCCGCTTTGACGGTGTGGTTTACGGCGGCATTAGCGCGGACTTTTTATCAGACATCGTTTCCAACCTGTCTATGGGCGACGACGGTATAGCCTATGTGCTGGACAACAACGGCAACGTAATTGGCCACCCGGACCGTTCCCTTGTAGGAACAGACTCTAATATGATTGAACTTGCAAAGTCCGACCCCAGTGTGGCAGATATCGCTGCAGTAAACAAGCGGATGGTGGCCCGGGAAACCGGCTTTGGCGCCTATAATTTTAACGGCGACAACAAGCTGGTAGGTTTTGCTCCCATTGACGACCACCAGCATTGGAGTATTGCCATTGAAGCCAGCCAAAGGGAATTTAAAGCAAGCCTGGACCAAAGTATTATGCTGACTGTTTTGGTGGTGGTTCTTGTAGTGCTGGCCTGCTACCCTGTTGCGGTACAGGTGGGCCGTTCCATTTCCAACCCAATTCAAATTTGTATTGAACGGCTTGAAAAAATGTCCCAGGGCGATGTGCATACGCCGGCTCCAAAGGTAAACTCTAAGGATGAAACCGCCCGTTTGGCAAAGATGTTGGAAACTATGATTTCCTACCTCAACAACGTGGCGCAGGATGTATCCTACCATCTGGGTAAAATGGCCCAGGGGGACTTCCGTGAGGAAATTACCAAAACCTATTTGGGCGACTTTGCATCCATAGAAAAATCCATGAAAATGATACATAGTTCTTTAAAGGATGCCCTTACACAAATTAGCCAGTCCGCTGGAACAGTGGCAAACGGCGCCGTACAGGTGTCCAGCGGCGCCCAGTCTTTAAGCCAAGGGGCTGCGGAGCAAGCCAGCGCCGTTTACAACCTTTCCGCCACCACTGCGCGTATTGCAAACAATGCGGAACAAACCGCCAAGGCAGCCAAGGAAGCAGGCCGCTTTGTGGAACAGGCCGGCGGGCAGCTGGGCATTAGCGTTGGTTATGTAGAGGAACTGAACACCGCCATGGAAAGAATATCGAATACTTCTACAGAGATTAGAAAAATTATTGATACCATTGAAGATATTGCTTTCCAAACCAACATTCTGGCCCTCAATGCCGCTGTAGAGGCCGCCCAGGCAGGCAGCGCAGGCAAGGGCTTTGCTGTGGTAGCCGACGAGGTAAGCAACCTGGCTTCTAAGTCCGACAAAGCAGCCAAAGCGACTAAAGAGCTGATTGAGGGTTCCATTGCCGCTGTTATGGAGGGCGGCAATGTGGTAAACAAGGTAACAGAATCCCTGAATAAAACCAGCTCCATTGCTGAAAATGTAACCATCAAAATGGAAGCGGTAGTGGAAGCCGTAGAACACCAAAACAGCGAAATTTCCCAGGTTACCAGGGGGGTTGACCAAATTTCCTCTGTTGTTCAAAGTACTTCCGCCACTGCGGAAGAAAGCGCAGCCACAGCCCAGGAGCTTTCCAGTGAATCCATTGCCATGAACAGTTTGGTGCGCAAGTTCCAGCTGAACTAATCTCCTGTCTTATTGTAAAGCAAACGGCCCCAGCCTGGCAAACATTTATTGTTTGCCAGGCTTTTTTGCGTACGGTGCGGGTACCTGCTGTACGGTTTGGGGCTGCGTAAGCCCGTTAGTGGGTGGCGCCGCTGGCGGCGGAAATATCCCCTTTGTTTTCTATGGTAGCCTCAATGCACAGGGCAAGGCCCTTGGCCATTTGTTCTAAAGTCATGGAAGCCATTTTGGGGTAATTTTGAATGGTTGCGTAGGGTACATGAATAAACCCGCCCCTTGCCTTGGGGAATTCCTTGTGAAGCTGGTGGAGCAGGCAATACATTAAGTCATTGCAAACATAGGTGCCGGCCGTGTTGGAAATAACTGCTGGCACGCCGTTTTCTGTCATTTTTTGTACCATTGCCTTAATTGGGACAGTGGCAAAGTAGGCGTCGGGACCGTCATTATAAACCTTTTCCCCCTGGGGGCAGTTGCCCTCGTTATCGGGGAAATTAGGGGGGCAGTCCTCGCAGTTAATGGCAACGCGCTCCACGTTCATGGCGGTCCTTCCGCCGGCCTGGCCAACTAAAAGGACAACATCCGGCTGTTCCCGGCGTACCGCCGCCTGTACAGCCTCGCCGCCCTTGCGGAATACAACAGGGATTTCTTCCTTTACAATTTGCGCGCCCATAATTTCATCGGGCAGCAGTTTAACAGCCTCATAGGATGGGTTCATGGTATCCTTGCCAAAGGGCTGGAACCCGGTTACTAAAACTTTCATCATTTAATCTCCTTTGTTTACATACTTGCAATAAAAAACATATAACCAATTTGGAAAACAAACATAATTGCTGCGGGAATAGCCTGCATTTTAATAATGGAGTATTTGTCCTTTACTTCCAGGTACACGCCGGGCACAATATTAAAATTGGCAGCCATGGGGGTTATTAAGGTACCACAGTAGCCGCAGGTCATGGCCAGGGTTACCATATACAAAGGGTCGGCCCCAAGCGCCAAAACAAATGGTACGCCAATGCCCACTGTCATAACGGTAATGGCTGCAAAGGCGTTGCCCATAATTATGGTAAACAGCATCATACCCAGGGCATAGGCAACAATGCCAATGTATACATTGCCAGAAGGGATAATTTTGCCAAAAATAGTGGAAAAGGCGTCGCCAACGCCTGCCCTTGTAAAAATGGCGCCAAGGCAGGAAAGAAGCAGGGGCATAATATAAATGGCGCTTGTCATGTCCAAAAAGCGGCGTCCTTCCTCCAAAAAGGTCATAGGCTTGTTTTCTTTATTCCAAATTACCAGCAGAATAACGCCTACAATGGTGGCGAACAGGGAACCAATGAGGGCGCTCCATCCTTTAAGGAATACAGAAATTAAAATGGAAAATACACCGGCGCCAAAGGCGGGGATAAAAATTTTCATGCCAATTTTTTTAAAGTTTTTCTGCTGCTCCTCCTTGGGGGGAGCCTGCAGGTTGCCGCGCTTAACCATGCCCAAAGCCGCGGGAATGCAGGTAATGCAAACAATAACGCCGCTTACCATTGGCGGCAGCCACTGGCCAAAGGCCACAACAATACCCAGCATGGACCAAAACAGGCCGGTAGGCAGCCAGTACTTATTGGCCTTTACAAACCATGCCCGAACGCCGCAGTAAATGCAGAAAAAGCCGGAAAGAATATACATTACCTGCAGCAGCTTGTTGGAAACGGTGATTTCCGGGTTCATAAAATAAGTTAACATTCAAAGCCCCCCTTCCCTTTACTTCGCCTTATTTAAAAGGTCCGGGTAGTATTTCTTAATCATGCGGCGGTCCACTATAAGGGTTTGGGCAGCGCCTACAGCCATGGCAAATATGGCAACGGGGATTTGTACCTTTACAATTTGCATTACATCTACTTCGGTGCCAATACTTGCCAGAGTAGACTGGATTAAAAGAACAGAGGAGTTGGCGGCAAACAGGCACTGGCCAAAGAAATTACCCATGTTGTTGCTTTTGCCATACAAGGCTTTCATGGTTTCTTCATGCTCCGGGGCAACCTTGTGGCCCTTAGCTTCAATTATACCCAGGGTCATAGGCATTAGGATAGGGCGCACGTAGGAGGGAATGCCGCCAATAGGGATTTTAAAAATAATAAACAGTTCGTCCAACACGCCCCAAATAGCCATAAGCACACTGGTGGTAAGGCCCTTTGCCCGGCGGATTAAAGCGGTGCCAGCCTCCTTTAGGCCGTTTTTTTCCAGGGTACCGGTGAGGATCATCAAAATAATTGTGATTAACTGGTTGCGGTTGGCCACAAAGGTAGTGCCAACAGTGGTTAAAAAGTCCTCTGCGCCAATATTGCCGCAAAGGGCGGTAACAATGGCGGAAATAGAAATAATGGCAATAGGCTCCAATTTAATGGCAAAGCCAATAATTACTACTGCCACGCCAAGCAGGCTTAACATAAAAACAACCCCTTATCATGTAAAAAATTTTAGGGGAAGCTCTCTTCCCCTAAATTCAAAGCAGCTGCCTTTGAATTACACAAAAATTATACTGTATCAAAATAGTAATTTCAATATAAAGGCAGAAATATATGAATATTCCATGAATTATATAAATAAGTTTCGTTATTTTCTATTTGCCTTTTAAAAGTTTTGTAAATATTACCGTAAATTATTCAAAAAAACTGGTTGGATTTACAAAAAAATTTTGAGGAAAAATATGCCCAAAAGCAGTTATTATATTTCCGCCCCCAGCCTGCGGCGGGGGATATAAGAATGAAAAGAAAAGGATATACACAAGGGGCCTTGGTGGATGAAAGAAAAGGATTGATAAAATGTACAAATTTTAAGCGCCTGCAAGGGCAGGTCTTTCTTTTCATAGACAATATGTGGTATACTAATTTCATATGCACTAAAAAGCAGGAAAAACGCCCCTTGGGGCGGTAATGGCGGAGGTTCGCAATGGCAAACAAAAAACACCAGGAATACGGTAACGAAAGCATATCCTCTTTAAAAGGGGCGGATAGGGTGCGCAAACGCCCTGGGGTTATTTTTGGTTCAGATGGGTTAGAGGGCTGCCAGCATTCTATGTTTGAAATCCTTTCCAACTCCATAGACGAGGCCAGGGAAGGCTATGGAAGCAAAATCGTTGTTACCCGTTATATGGACCATTCCATAGAAGTAGAAGACTTTGGCCGCGGCATCCCTTTGGACTATAACCCAAAGGAGGAAAAGTTTAACTGGGAACTGGTGTTCTGTGAACTGTACGCCGGCGGTAAATACAATACAAACAATGGGGAAAGCTACGAGTATTCCCTGGGGTTAAACGGTTTGGGCTCCTGCGCTACCCAGTATTCCTCCGAATACTTTGACGTGCAGGTGGTGCGGGACGGCTTCCAGTACGACCTCCACTTTGAACAGGGCGAAAATATAGGCGGGCTGAAAAAAACACCCGCCGCCCGCAAGCAAACCGGCAGCCGCCAGCGGTGGAAGCCGGATATTCAGGTGTTTACGGATATTAACATCCCCGTGGAATTTTACTATGATGTGTTAAAGCGCCAGGCTGTGGTGAACCCAGGGCTTTTGTTTGTACTGCGCAACCAAACGGAAACCGGCTTTGAAACTACGGAATTTTTCTACGAAAAGGGCATTGTGGACTATGTCACAGAGCTGGCCGGGGAGGAACCCCTCACCACCGTACAGTTTTGGGAGGATGAGCAGCGGGGCCGGGATAGGGAGGACAAGGACGAATACAAGGTAAAGTTTTCCGTGGCCTTTTGTTTTTCCAACCGGGTAAAGCTAACAGAATATTACCACAACTCCAGCCATTTGGAGTACGGCGGTTCCCCGGAAAAGGCAGTAAAACAGGCCTTTGTTTCCCAAATTGACAGGTACCTAAAGCAGGGCGGCAAGTACCTGAAGGGGGAAAGTAAAATTGCCTATCAGGACGTGGAGGATTGCCTGGTGCTGGTCTCCTCCTCCTTTTCCACCCAAACTTCCTACGAAAACCAAACAAAAAAATCCATAACCAATAAGTTTATTTATGAAGCCATGGCGGACTTTTTAAAGCGCCAAATGGAAATTTACTTTATTGAAAACCCCGACGAAGCCATTAAAATTGCAGAGCAGGTACTGGTAAACAAGCGCAGCCGGGAAAACGCGGAAAAAACAAGGCTGAACCTAAAGAAAAAGCTGGCCGGTACCATTGATATTTCCAACCGGGTGCAAAAGTTTGTGGATTGCCGCAGCAAGGACGTAAACGAAAGGGAAATTTACATTGTGGAGGGGGACTCCGCCCTGGGGGCCTGCAAGCTGGGGCGGGATGCCCAGTTCCAGGCCATTATTCCCATCCGAGGCAAAATCCTCAACTGCCTTAAGGCCGATTTTGATAAAATTTTTAAAAACGATATTATTACCGATATTATTAAGGTGCTGGGCTGTGGGGTGGAGGTGACTACCAAGGCCAACAAGGACCTTTCCTCCTTTAATTTGGAGGGCCTGCGCTGGAACAAGGTGGTTATTTGTACCGATGCCGATGTGGACGGCTTCCAAATACGCACCCTGGTACTCACCATGCTGTACCGCCTTACCCCTACCCTAATAGAAAAGGGCTATGTGTACATTGCCGAATCCCCCCTGTTTGAAATTACGGCAAAGGATAAAACCTACTTTGCTTATTCCGAAGGGGAAAAGTCCCGCATCCTTTCCATGCTGGAGGGAAAAAAGTATACCGTCCAGCGGTCCAAAGGCTTGGGTGAAAACGAACCGGATATGATGTGGCTTACCACCATGAACCCCAAAACCCGCCGCCTTATTAAGGTTTCCCCGGAGGAGGCCCAGGCTACGGCAGAAATGTTTGAGCTGCTGCTGGGCAACAATTTGGAGGGCCGCAAGGAATTTATTGCAGAAAAAGGCCACCTGTATATGGAAGATGTGGATGTGTCCTAACACCCGTCCCGGCAGGCTTCCAAAGGCTGTGGCTTTGTTAACTACAATTTTTGTAAAAATGAACAGAAATAAAATGGACAGGAAAGGAAGAAGTGAGAAATGGCTCCCAAAAAACAGCCGGTAAAAAAACAGGAGCCGGCAACAAAAGCATATATTGAAAACGCCGGCGTTGTGCTGGACCAGCAAATTACCAGCACCCTGGAAAAAAACTATATGCCCTACGCTATGAGCGTTATTGTTTCCCGCGCCATCCCGGAAATTGACGGCTTCAAGCCCTCCCACCGCAAGCTGCTGTATACCATGTACAAAATGGGCCTGCTTACAGGGGCAAAAACAAAATCCGCCAACGTGGTGGGCCAAACAATGAAGCTCAACCCCCACGGGGACGCGGCCATTTACGAAACCCTGGTGCGCCTTTCCCGGGGCAACCAGGCCCTGCTGCACCCCTATGTGGATTCCAAGGGCAACTTTGGCAAGGCCTTTTCCCGGGATATGGCCTATGCCGCCTCCCGTTATACCGAGGTTAAGCTGGATTCCATCTGCGCGGAGCTGTTCCGGGATATTGATAAAGACACTGTGGATTTTATGGATAACTATGACAATACCATAAAGGAACCTACCCTGCTCCCCGTTACCTTCCCTTCCATACTGGTCAACGCCAACACCGGCATTGCCGTGGGTATGGCCAGTTCCATTTGCCCCTTTAACTTGGAGGAAGTGTGCAATACCACCATTGAACTGCTGAAAAACAGTAGTCACGATATTTCCCTTACCCTAAAGGCGCCGGATTTTGCCGGCGGCGGGCAAATTATTTACGACCCCGCCGAGATGAACCGTATTTACCAAACGGGCCGGGGCTCCTTTAAGGTGCGCGCCCGCTATAACTACGATAAAAAAAGCAACTGCATTGAAATAACGGAAATTCCCCCTACCACCACAACAGAGGCCATTATAGATAAGGTAGTGGAACTGATTAAGGCGGGCAGGGTGCGGGAAATTTCCGATATGCGGGACGAAACCGACCTTTCCGGCCTCAAGCTGGCCATTGACCTTAAGCGCAGCGCAGACCCGGAAGCCGTAATGCAGAAGCTCTTTAAATTCACCCCTTTGGAGGACAGCTTTTCCTGCAACTTTAACATTTTAATTCAGGGTACCCCCAAGGTTATGGGCGTGGGGGAAATACTTACAGAATGGATTGCCTTCCGGGCCCAGTGCATTAAACGCCGGGTTTATTTTGATTTAGCTAAAAAGCAGGAGAAACTCCACCTGCTCCAGGGCCTGGAAAAAATCCTGCTGGATATTGACAGAGCCATCCGCATTGTGCGGGAAACCAAAGAGGAGCAGGACGTTGTCCCCAACCTGATGATTGGCTTTGGCATTGATGAACCCCAGGCGGAATATGTGGCGGAAATTAAGCTGCGCCACCTAAACCGGGAATACATCTTAAAACGCACCGAGGAAATTGCCCAGCTGAAGGAAGAAATTGCCGAAATGGAAGACATTTTGGCCCACCAAAATAAAATTTACCAAATTATTGTTAAGGAACTGAAAAACGTAATTAAAACCCAGGGCCAGCCCCGCCGCAGCCTGCTGCTGTACCAGGAGGACGTAAAATACTACAGCCAGGAGGAAACTGTGGAGGATTACCCGGTAAACCTGTTCTTTACAAAAGAGGGCTACTTTAAAAAAATTACCCCTCAGTCCTACCGTATGAGCAGCGAGCAGTATTTAAAGGACGGGGACAAAATTGTGCAGCACGTGGAAGCCACCAATGCGGTGAGCCTGCTGTTCTTTACGGACCGCGGCCAGGTGTACAAAAGCCGCGCCTGTGAATTTGACGATACAAAGGCCAGCGCCTTAGGGGACTTTATCCCCGTCAAGCTGGGCATGGAGGAAGGGGAAAGCGTTATTGCCATGGTGGTCACTACGGATTACCAGGGCTTTGTGCTGTTCTTCTTCCAAAACGGCAAGGTTTCCAAGGTGGGGCTAAAGGCTTACGAAACAAAAACAAACCGCAAAAAGCTCATAAATGCCTACTGCACCAAGTCGCCCCTGGCGGCCGTTTTGGCCATGACAGAGGAAAACGAGGTGATGATGAACGCCAGCGGCGGACGGGTCCTTATTTTCCACAGCGGCCTGCTGGTGGAAAAATCCACCAAGGATAACCAGGGCGTAGCGGTTATGACATTAAAAAAAGGCGACGTAGTGGAAACCGCCTCCGTTTTCCATGAAGGGGATATGGAGGAAGCCCACCGGTATATGGCTAAGGTTCTGCCCTCCCGGGGCGCCATCCCCAAGGCAGAGCAGATGACGCTGTAGGTGAAGGGAGGCGCCAATTATGCTGGAAATTGCGCCATCTCCAAATAAAGGAGGAAAGTAGAATGAGCAACCTTGCAATCCGTTTTTTAAACGAAGAAGGAAATCCCGTAACAGAAGAGACAGTCATCCAGCTGGCCCAGCAAATTCGGAAGGGGTACAGCGGCTCCGCATGGCTGGCCCTGGATGAATACGGTGAGGAAGAGTTCCTTGCCGTTTACATGGAAAACGGCTGGGTCTCCCTTTCCTATAATTATTGGGATATTGAGGGGGAGTCCCACATGGCCCTGCCGGTAAACCCTCAGTGCCCCTACTCCCGGGAGGACGCCCCGGTTTTCATTGGCGGCCAAACGCCGGTGGCCAAGCGCAACGCGCTCAATAACCTGGACCTTGCCGCCGAATGTGTGCTCCACTTTGCTAAAACCGGCGGGCTGTACCCCCAGCTCCAGTGGGAGGAAGCCCTTGAGCCGGAGTACGAGGACAAACCCACAAACGAGGACGTCCCGCCCCAACAAATTACCCTTGTTGGGCTGAGCACCGCAGAGCAGCTTGCCCAGGGTGGGGGGAAAGTGAACCCCACCCGCCCGGTGGAGGACCCGGTAGAGCTGCCCACCGCCCTCACCGATGGGGCCTATGCCCTCAAGCGGGCAGCGGAGGTGGAACCCCTTGCCCCGGAGGCGGTGAAAAAAATGAAATCCCACCGTTTTGAGGAGGCTGCCAGCCTGTTTACCGCAGCCATCCGGGAGCACCCGGAGCAGGCGGCCCTTTATATCCTGCGCTCCCATTGCTGGAACCGGCTGGAGGGTACCGGCAGCGGCATCAGCCGCAAGCCGGATATGGACCGGGATATGACAAAGGTCCTGGAACTGGAGCCGGATAATATCCTGGCCCTGCGGGCCCGCTGCCCCACCACCGGCACAAAAAAGCGCCTCCAGCGCCATATTGAGGATTTAACAAAGCTTATCGCCCTGGACCCGGAGCACCAGGACAAATACTTAGTGTCCCGCGCCTACCGCTACAGCTGGTTAGGGGAGGGCAAAGCCGCCAAGGCCGACCTGCAAACCGTCCTGAACCGCGGCATCCTGTGGGATGTAGATTTAATCTACCTTTGCCGGGAATATGCTTTCCCCGGATTTTAAGGTACCCGGCAAAAACCTGCGGAGGAACAATATGAATATTTATGAAGTGAAAGCAAGAAACCCCCAGCTTATGGAAAAGCTGCTAACGGTTTGGGAACAATCGGTCCGGGCTACCCATTTGTTCCTTTCCCAGGAGGAAATTGAAAAATTAAAGCCTATGTGCCCCAGGCCCTGGAAAATGTTCCCTGTTTAATTGCAGCGGAGGAGGAAAACATCCCCCTTGCTTTTATGGGCGTGGAGGGCGGCCGGCTGGAAATGCTGTTTCTTGTTCCAAGCGCCCGGGGAAAGGGCCTGGGCAAAAAGCTGCTCCGCCTTGGTATTGAGGAATACGGGGTGCAGGAGGTAACGGTGAACGAGCAAAACCCACAGGCTGTTGGGCTTTACCACTTACCGCCGTACCCCCCACAACAAGGAAGGCGACCCTTACCCCCTTTTGTATATGCGCTTGCAGCCTTGACAAGGAAAAGGGAAAACGGTATAATTTTTCCATGGTAAGGGAGTAGTTAGCACCTTTGTGTAGTAAAGTCAACATACGGATCCCCCTTCCTCTTAAGGGCAAAATCTGGCTTTATTTTAAATGACGAGACTTATCTGCGGGTAGGTCTTTTTTCTTTGCTTAAAATACCATTGCATAATGGGCAGGAGAGGGCCATATGCTTTGGTAACTGCGCCTAAAACTGGTGTGGGTAAGGGGCGGCGGTTAACCTCTCGCCAACAGTTTATTGGGAAAAATAAGGAGTGGAAACATGAGTTTAACGGAATTATTTATTTTAGCGGTGGGCCTTTCTATGGACGCCTTTGCGGTAGCCGTGTGCAAGGGCCTTTCCATGCAGAAAATGGAGTGGAAAAAAGCCGTTGTAATTGGCTTGTACTTTGGGGGCTTCCAGGGGATGATGCCGGTAATCGGTTATTTGCTTGGGGTGCAGTTCCAGGATAAAATAACCGCCATTGACCACTGGATTGCCTTTGTGCTGCTGGGGCTCATCGGCGCAAATATGGTGAAAGAATCTATGGACAAGGAGGCGGAGGAAACCGACGACAGCGTTTCCTTTCAATCCATGTCGGTGCTGGCCCTGGCCACCAGCATTGACGCCCTGGCCATAGGCGTCACCTTCGCCTTTTTAAATGTACAAATTGTGCCGGCGGTATCCTTTATTGGGGTGGTTACCTTTGTGCTTTCCATGGCAGGGGTTAAAATAGGGAATGTGTTTGGCTGCCGCTACAAATCCAAGGCGGAGCTGGCCGGGGGGATTATCCTTATCTTAATGGGAACAAAAATTTTGCTGGAGCATACCGGCTTGCTGCCTTTGTAGTTTTGAGTAAGGGAAGGTGGAAACATATGAAAACAAGGCGGCTAAGCCAAGCCTTTATTATGGGTTTGCTGCTGTTTTTGCTGGCTGGGTGCAAAGCAAAAAACCTGCCCTTTTACCAGTTTGAGGATAGGGAAACACCTATCCTCATTGTGAACAGCGTCCGCTATATTGAGGATGCAGACGCAATCCGTCACCGAACAAACGCTCCCGGGCTTTTTTGGAATTTCAACGGCGAAATTGGCCCTGCCATTGGCTTATGCGGCGGCAATGCGGAGCAGGGCGGCAGATATAAGGTCTGCCCCATTAAGGGAGATGCGGAACAGTGTTTCCTTTATGTTTTGCCAAATCATTTTGTTTTTGGGCCCTACTATACGTATTTCTGTACCCGGGAGGGATTGCAAATTCTGCCGCCGTCGGTGGAAACAGTAAACTCTGCCGCCCTTTTTTATAAAGAGGAGAAAAAACCCTCGGCTCAGGTGGAGGAGCCTGCCGTGCTTGCCGCCTTGCTGGAGGCGCTGGGCAGCAACAGCGTCCAAAGGCCAGCTGGTACGGATTGGAAGTATGCCTCTTTGGTTATGGGCCATAAGGATTTCCCTTTTCTTCAATGTGAAATAAAATGCTGCTATTCACCGGAGCAGGAAACAGCTTATTGCCAGGGCGAGGGCTATAAATGGTTCCTTTTGCCCCAGGAGTGGCTGGAGGTGTTTTTGGAACACGAAGCGCCTTAGGGCAAGGATTTTACAAGGCTTAATGCCGGATAAAACAGCAAAGAAGGTTTGCAAGTATGGTAAAACAGAAAAGAAAGCTGCAAAAAGGGGCCGCCTTGGCCTTGGCCCTTTGCTTCCTCTTAGGTTCCCTGGCGGGGTGCGGGGGTAAACCGCGGCAGGCGGGGCCTGTTATGGAGGGCCCGGTTAATACATACATCCCCCCGGTAAACCAGGAGGGCCAAATCGTTATCACCATGCCCAAAACACTGTTGGGCGGTAAAACGGCAGAGGAGCTGGAGGCGGAGGATAAGGCCCAGCGCCAGGCCGCCGCCCAGGAGGGGACGCTGGACCAGGCAGGATACAACGCGCTGCTGGCCAACGAGGACGGTACCTTCAGTTACTGCCTCACCCCGGAACAGTACCCCAAGCTAAAGGCGGCATATTACTGGGGAGGCTGCCTGCGGGACCCATTCACTGCGGAAATTACACAGGAATTTGTAGCAGCGGCAGATTATACGGATTTTGATGAAAACGGCGTGCCCTGGGGGCTTACGGTTTTGGTGGACAGTAAAACCTATTATTCCATGGAACTGTGGTACTCTGCTGTGGTTACCGTTGCGCCGGCGGTTATGCTGGGGCGGTACCAAATATTGTGCGGCGTCCCCGGTGAGGAATGGGCTGTCCATGTAACGGTGAAGGACGCGGATACAGGGGAAATTATTTTGGAAAACAGCTTCCCCACCCGGGGCACAAAATAGCTTTATCATTAGCAACAGGGGCATAGGGGGGACGTTCTGCCGCCCAGTAAGGAATAACGGGTAAAAAAATAAGCTCTCCAAACGGGGGGCTTTTTTATTGGGCATTATTTTGGTTTGGAGCAGCAGGGAACAGGCTTTCAGCTGTTTTGCAGTCACAAAACAGCTGCTAAGGGCAGGAGGGAATTAAATTTTCCAAATAATTTCTGTATGCTGGTCCGTAGCCAGTACCCGGTGGATCAAAATATCCACAGCCGCCCGCTTTTCTTCAAAGGAGCTCTCCCGCCAGTTTTCTATAATGTCCCCAGCCTGGGTTATCTGCTGGGAGGTTATCTGCTCCGGTGCGGTTTCTATCATCTTTTCCCAAATCTGCTGCTTTTTTTCGTCCAGTTCCTGTATTTTTGTGTTAATGTAGGAGTACAGGGTGGTATCGGGGCTGCAAATAGCGGACAGCAGCGCTTCTATCTGCTGCTCCACAACGTCAAGCTGGGCGTGGAGCTCCCCATACTGCTGGGAGCGCTTTTGCAAAATGCTTTCTATGCCGTAAAGGCGCACCTCCAACATCTTTTTTACCATTTCCAGGTATACAAACTGCTCCGCCTGGGCAGTCGGTATTTTTCCGCAGCCGTCGCAGCTTTTGTTGTCCAGCCGTTTGGCGCAGCGCAAATAGTGCTTCCCCGAGGAATTGTGAATACTAACTAAGGCGTAGCCGCAGTTGCCGCATTTTATTTTTCCGGCAAGCCAAGTGTGAATTGCCTTGCTGGAGGAATAAATTTTACGGTTTTTCAGCAGCTTGGTGCGGCATTGCAGCCAAATTTCGGCGGGGACAATGCCCTCGTGGGGGGCCAGCACAAGCATTTGCCCCTTTAGGTTGTGCAGCTTATTTTCCTTGGTTTCCTGGCCCTGGTACAAGTAACAGCCGTTTACGCCGGTAAAATCCTCCTTGCTGTTTACAATGGTTGTGCCGTACTCCTTAAAAAATTCGTACACCTGTTTGTCAGCGCGCACATACACCGGGTTTTTCAGCATTTGGGCCAGGGTGGGCCGGCTCAGCTCCTTGCCGCGAAAAATAATCCCCTCCTGGGAAAAATGGCGGGTAATATCGCCGTAGGTAGTTTGGGGCCGGCAGTACATGGAAAAAATTTGGTTTACCAAGGGGACCTCCTCCGGGCAAAGGGAAAGCCTCTTGGTGTGGATGCCTTCTATGGTAATAGGCTCCAAAGTAAAGCCAAAGGGGGGTTTTCCCCCCATACGCAGGCCCTTGCGGCTGCGGGAATAGTAGGCGTCGCTCACCCTTTTTTGAATGGTTTCCCGTTCCAGCTGGGCAAACACAATACAAATATTCAGCATGGCCCTCCCCATGGGGGTAGAGGTATCAAACTTTTCGGTGGAGGACACAAACTGTACATCATGCTTTTGAAAAAACTCCATCAAATTAGAAAAATCCAAAATAGAACGGCTGATGCGGTCCAGCTTGTAAACAACTACTGTATGGATAAACCCCTGCTCAATGTCCCGGATAAGCTGCTGGAACTGGGGGCGGTCGGTGTTTTTGCCGCTGTAGCCCTTGTCGCAGTATTGCTTAAAGGCGCAGCCTCTTAATTCGTATTTGCAAAAATCAATTTGGCTCTCTACAGAAATACTGTCGGGCTTATCTACGGACTGCCGCGCATACACGGCGGGAACTCTTTGCTGCATTTTAGCACACTCCTCACAACTTGCAATGTTTATTTTATAATGTCTGTTTGTGCAGGACAAATGATTTTATATTATTACTAATATACTACATTTTTCGACAAAAACAAAATGCCTTAAACGCTTTGCCAAGGCTCCCCAAGTTATTTTTCAGGGGCCTTTACCTTGCACCAGGCTTTCGGCTCCTCCCTTGGCGGCCTGGGTAGGCGGAACGGGCAAGAACTTGGATTGCTTTTGGTGGGAAAGTACGCTATACTTGAAGCGATAAGCAAACCGATAAATCGGGCTTGTGGGGGAATTTGAGGAATGGAATGTATGGTGTTCTATGAAAGCTGGCAAATGGAGTGTTGCGGCATAGCTTTTTCCTTAGGTGATACAGTGAAGTGGCTTGTTCGTAAAGCAGAACAAGTAACCGTTTCTGTTGATATTGGAAGAATAGATTACTGTTATGAAGCACATAGCGGAAATGGGAAAATTTATTTGTTTTAGAGGGAAAAGTACAAGCAATTAAAATTTTGTATCTGATGCAAATAATCCTCGTGTATTAGTTCCTGTTAGTGGAGAAACTGTTGAGGCTGAACAGGTGGAAAGTATATTGTTGGTTTAACTGAATGCCTAATGCGGCCCGCTGCGCAGGGAGAAGTTACGTTCAAATAAAATTCAGTTAAATTGGGATTTTGCTGGAGGAATAATAAAATGAGATAGATTTTTCTAACAGGGATTTTTGGGTAGGTTTTATGGCAACTTCTTTTCCAACTGCCTTGGAGGAAGAAATGGATATGTCATTAACCGAACTCATAATGGAAAATGGAATGTGTGATACAAGCTGGTGGGACAATTTTACAAAATATTATGATGGGGTTTTAGAGCAAACAGACGGTTATGTTGATGAACCAGAAACACTTATTTGCGAACTCGCTCCTGCTCAAACCTTAAAAATTGAATTTCACCCAGGGGATACCGTATATTTCATCAATGATAAACAGGCTGCTTGTACGGGCGGGCATTACAATATTCAAGTAATTCCATTCAAAGAATTATTGAACTTTGTAAAGGACAAACAAATATTCCTTTTGTTGTTGCCTTTAGCGGTTATCGACTGTCAAGATAAAGACGAAGCAGCACAAATCATATCAAATGTTTTGCAGAACATTTTTGATAAACACTTATGTAGTCAATATGCAGGCTGTATTGTAAACGGCTTAATGTCAGGATGACAACTTCCGGTTTATCTGTCTGACGAAAGTCCAAAGCAGGGCGGTGAGGACTGTTCCCGCTGCCCTACATATTATCGCTCCATTTCTGTTCTTTGGGAAAAGATAAATACCAATTTGTTGAGGAGGAAAAATAATTATGAAAAAAATATGGAATGGATGGCTTAAAGATTCCGTATTTATGTACTGTACTATATATACAATAGCAACTTTAGTAAACAGTATTGTTTACCTAATAAATGGAGCATATTCTGACCCTAATGGTAATTGGCACGAAATAGACAGAGCATTGATTGTCCTAATAGGTGTTTCAGCCTATAAAATGGCGACAAAATTACCTATTAAGAGGACATTTGTCAGAATGATAGTAACCTATATACCAACAATGCTGCTTACTTTCTTTTATATTTGGCTAACGGGTTTTAGAGAGCCCCTTGCTTCATCAGCATATCAGGATATATTTATAAACTATACAGGATTATTTTTAATAATATCAGTGATCGCAATAGCGGCAGAAAAAAGTAAATCTAAAAATCAAAAAAGGTAAATCAGTCAAAGAGTGAGGCTGTTGAAATGACAGATTTAGAATGGAAAGAAAAAGCGTTTGCAAATAGAGGATATAATTCGGGATACAAATATGTCA
>CAJTSZ010000008.1 GCA_910578755.1 uncultured Oscillospiraceae bacterium
CAAAGGGCTTTGCCCGCATATGAAATACCCCCGGCTATGCCGGGGGATATTTATTCTTACTGTAAAATTCAATCTGCGGGGTGAAAAAGCTATTTACAGTGCCAATATTTTCTATTCTTTTACTGCTTTTTTCTGCTGCGTAATATCATTGAAACAGAGGCCTATTCTGTGAAAATAAACAGCGCCTCAATTGGAGCTTCAACCGCTTTCGAAATATCCATTGCCAATTTAAGCGAGGGATTGTACTGCGCTTTTTCCAGACGCATAATGGTTTCCCGCCGTACGCCTACTTGTGCCGCCAACTGCTCTTGCGTCAAATTCTTCAGCAGCCTGTATTGCTTTAAGTTACATTGAAAATCCGGCATGTTTATTCCTCGCTTTCATTCAACTGTCCCTCGTTGTCATAATGGTACAGCAAATATTGGCTAAGGAATATTTCCAGAGCTATGGAAAGGGCCGCCACAATAACAAAGGCAATTAGGGTATATTCCAGGTTACCCATAAACCTTCCCCGCCCAAGCACAAGTACGGCAAGAAAAATAATAGACAGGGACGTTTTGTTTGCCACGTTTTGCGCTTTCATCTTGTTTTCCTTGTATCGTTCATCCATAAAAGTATTGGACATTTTGCCCTCATAGAAAAACCCAAAAAAGCCAAAGAACATGAAAAATACAAATGGAAAAATAGTTTTATCCAAGCTATAAGTCCAAAAACCTAAAAAACCAGCAAATCCTAAAAAACCTAAAAGTCCCAATTTGGGATTTATTGTTCTGGTGGATTGCAAGGCTAATTCCCTACGTCTGCTTGTTGTGGTAGATTTTAAAAGCAACACAACAAGGTACACAGAATACAAGGCAAGAAGTACGCCGGAAATAAGCATAGGCAGGTCCTGCACCTTGAAAACATAGGTGGATAAATCCATAGGCACAATAAACCTGGAGTTATTATACACTATGGTGTACCATGAAGAAACTGCGGTAAGGAGAGCGCATATTACGCCCAGGGTAATTGTACATTTTGTTTTGTTGTTCATAACCGTATTCCTCCTAAGAGATATATTTATCACTTAACAAGACAAATATATCACTTTCAAATGGGGTTGTCAATATAAAAGATATAAATATATCACTTTTACAAAATTACACCCTGTACCGGTGTGGCGCTTCCTCTGCAAAAATAGGGCAGGGTAAGGTTCTAACCCTTGGAATTGGGGCATAAGATATACCAAGACCAAGCAAAGGAATGTTGGACATGACAGGACAAGAAAACGCCTTAGGGCCTTTTACTGAGGCCATTAGTAACCTGAACAAAGAATTGCAGCAGCGGCTGCTTTTATTGCCTGAGGAGGATAAAGCCGCTATTACAGAGGTACGGCTTTATGCAGGACAACCTGTAGCCCTTTTTAAAAACAGGCGTGTGTACTTTTTGGCAGCTTTGGGGAAACTAAGCCAGATGGCGGAAAACTGCCCCAAGCTGCCCCAACATGAGGTGGAGGAAAACTTTCGGGCCTTATGCGGGTATTCGGTACACAGCCACCAGCAGGAGATATGTCAAGGGTTTTTATCCCTGCCCGGCGGGCACAGGGCAGGCGTGTGCGGTACTGCCATATATTTGGAAGGAGAGCACATAGGGCTGCGGCAAATTACCTCCATTAACCTGCGCATTGCCAAAAGGGTGCCAGGCTGCTCGAACCAACTATTTGAGCAGGTGTTCCAAGGGAAAAGAGCAACCAGCTTACTGCTGGCTGGCGCGCCGGCCACAGGGAAAACAACAATGTTAAGGGATTTGGCCCAAAACTTAGCAGGGCCAAAGGGGGGCTACTGCCCTATAGCCATTGTGGACGAGCGTGGAGAGCTCAGCGGCAGGGAAGGTTTTGGCACAACAGCCCATATTCTTTGCGGCCTGCCTAAGGCCCAAGGTATTTTGCAGGCTGTTCGCACCCTGGCCCCCCAGTATATTTTATGCGACGAACTTGGCACAACGGAGGAAGCCCAGGCAATGTTAAGCAGCTTAAACGCCGGTGTTAAAATAATTGCAACGGTTCATGCAGGGTCCAAGGAAGAATTGCTGCGCAAGGAACAGGTGAGGCTTTTGCTGGAGGCCCAGGGCTTTGAAACGGCAGCTTTTTTAAGCAACGGGGAAAAACCGGGACAAATACAGGAAATTTGGGGGATAAGACCATATGCTGAAAACAATAGGCAGCCTTTGCATTATTCTTTCCGGGGCAGCGTGGGGAATATCCAAGGCCTTGGAACTGAAAAAGAATGTATATGAATGGGAAAAATATATGGCCTTTCTGCAAGCTGTTGGGGAAGAGCTGCAATGCACCCTGGCACCAGTAGAACAAATTATTTGTGCTGTTGGCAAGCGCAAAGAACTGCAAAGCTTTACCCCTGTTGCATATTTTTGCAGTTGCCTGCCCTTTCTGCCTTTTCCGGAGAGGTGGGCACAGGCGCTGAACAGCTACCATACTGCACCAAAGGGGATGAAGGCTGCCTTGGAGAGCTTTGGCCAGTTGTTTGGGATGTACCAGGCGCAAGTTCAGCTGGAGGCCTTAAAAAATTTGCAGGAAAGCGCCCGGCTGCATTGGCAGCAGGCCAAGGACTATTGCAGTACCCACAGCAAATTGTACAGTACCTTAGGAATACTGGGCGGGCTTGGAGCAGCAATTTTAATGATGTAAGCGCTTTTTACCAAAAGGAATTTTTACAGCAAAGGAGTTTGGGCCATGGATGTGGATTTAATTTTCAAAATTGCCGCCATTGGCATTATTGTTTCTGTATTAAACCAGGTGTTGATTCGCTCCGGCAGGGAGGAACAGGCAATGATGACCACACTGGCTGGGTTAATTGTGGTATTGATGATGATAATTACCCAAATTAGTATTTTGTTTGACACGGTAAAATCCGTGTTTGGGCTGTAGCTATGGATATGAATAAAATAATTGGTTTGGCGGTAATTAGCGTAACACTGATTGTCCTTTTGCGCCAATATCGCCCGGAATACGGTGTAGCTGCCTCCCTAATGGCAGGGTTACTGCTGCTGTTTTTAATTATGGAGCAGGTTTCGCCTGTATTACAGGAAATACAGACCCTTGCCCAAAGGACAGGCTTAGCCCAGGAACACACCAGTATTTTGCTGAAATCCTTGGGTGTTTGTTTTGTAACCCAAATAGCCTGCGAGGCCTGCAAGGACGCAGGGGAGAGTTCCATTGCATCTAAAGTGGAAATGGCTGGGAAGGTATCCATTGTTGTACTCTCACTGCCTCTATTCCAGGAGCTGCTGAAAATTGTACTGCGGTTAATAGCGGGGTAACGCTTATGAAAAGATGGAGAAGAGCTTTTGCTCCTTTGGGCTGCGGCATTTTACTATCCCTTTTATGGGTTCTATTTCTGCTGCCAGCCCAAGCGGAGGAGGAAACAACAAACCAATTTTTGCAAAAGCAGTTGGATGCAATGGGCGCTTTGGGAATAGAAGAATCCATTCCGCCCCAAGCGGAGGAGCTGCTGGGGCAAGTGAATTTATCCCAGCTTTCCTTAAAACAGCTTTTGGCTTTATCTCCCCAGGAATTTTTGCAGGTAATACAAAATTCCGTAAAGGAAGCCGCAGCGGAGCCCGTTCGCATTATGGGGAAAATTTTAGGTATTTTACTGCTGTGCGGTTTTATGGCACAAGTAAAAACCGCCGCCTTTCAGGGGGATATGGACCATGTTTTTTCTGTGGTTTCCATTTTGTGTATGGTTTCTTTTTTAGCAAGGCCCATTACGGATTGTATTATAAAAACAGTTGAAAGTTTATATAGCTGTTCTTTGTTTATTCTTTCTTTTATTCCTATACTTAGTGGTATTCTTACAGCAGGGGGCCAGGCTACTGCGGCAAGTGGTTACCATTTATTGTTGTTTGCTGCTTGCCAAGGGGTTTCCAAATTATCGGCAACGGTTTTAGTACCCTGTGTAGGTATTTATTTTGCCTTTTGTATTTTATCCGCATTATTTCCCCAAATGAATTTACAGGGCTTGACCAGTGGAATTAAAACCGTTGTGTGCTGGGGCCTGGGTGCCCTTACCACAGTTTTTGTTGGGATGCTTTCCATGCAGACCCTTGTTTCCACCGGGGTAGATTCCCTTACAGTAAAAACATCCAAATTTTTGCTGGGCAGTTTTATTCCTGTTGTGGGCGGCGCCTTATCGGACGCTTTTACCGCGGCCCAGGGGTGTTTAACGGTGCTGCGGGGTGCTGTGGGTTCCTTTGGGGTAGTTACCGCCTTTTTTACGTTTTTGCCTATTTTGTCCCAGGTGGTAATTTGGTACATTATTGTAAACATTGCCGCAGGGGTGGGGGACATGCTTTCTGCCCCACAAGCCTCGGCAGTTTTAAAGGGGGCGGGCACCACCCTTTCCATTTTAATTGCTATGATTATGTGTTTTGCCCTGCTGCTTATTATTTCTACCGCTTTAGTACTAATGATAAGCGTTGGCTAAATGGGGGGAGCTTATGGAATTTTTAAAACAATGGGCTATAACAATTTGTTTTGCAGCGGCTGCCGGAGGAATTGCCACACTGCTGCTGCCCCAAAGCAACGGGTTAAACAAGCTGTTCCGTATGGTGGTGGCGCTGTTCTTTTTATGCAGCATTGTTTTGCCAATAACCTCTGCGGCAAAGGGCATATTTGATTATGATAGCCGCCAAAGGCAGCAGGAGGAAGTAGGGGAAATGGCGGAGCAGATAGAAAAAAACACAGAACAGTTTGCATATTTGCTGGCCAGGGAAAATATAAATAAACTAATCCAGGAAAAACTGAAATTCCTAAATATTTACCCCAAGGAAGTTGCAGTTACTTTTTACGAGGAAAACGGAAAAATAGAACGCATCCACGCCGAAATTTACGGAGATAGCACATTGCAGGGGCGGGAGCAGGAGCTTGCGGATTTTATAAAACAGGAACTTGGTATTGAAGCAATTTGCTATTTTTCTTAGGAGGTTAAAAATGGAAGGGAAGTCAAACGCGTTGTTTTCAAAGGTAAAAGTGATTTTTACAGGAGAAAACAAAAAGCAGCAGCTTATTATTGTTTTGGGGCTTATAGGTATGGCGCTTATACTGCTTTCCGAGCTGGCACAGCCATGGAAAAGCCCTAAGCAAAAAGTTCAAGAGGAGGAACCAGCGTCCAACGAAGCATACATACAGCAAATGGAGCAGCGGCTTACTTCCATGGTGGAAACCATTAGCGGAACAGGAAAGTGCCAGGTTATGGTGACTTTGCAGCAGGGCACAGAATACGTTTACGCCAGCGAAGGCAAAACCACAATGGACCGTTCCCAAAACCTTGAAGGAGAGAGCGCAAAAAAAATGGAACAAAAGGATAACAACGAAAGCAAAATAGTGATTCTTGAGCAAAATGGAACAAGCAAGGCGCTAATAGAGACAAAAATTGAACCACAAATTAAGGGCGTTGTTGTTGTTTGTGAAGGAGGGGACAGTGCGGTAGTAAAAGAACGGATTGTTGAGGCTGTAACAACAGTTCTTGGCATAAAATCCAACCAGGTCTGCGTAGTACCAAAAGGTTAAACTCTTAGGGATTGGCCCTATGGGTAAATCTTGGAGATTAGCCTCTAAAACTAATTTTAGAGAGTAAACTTAAATTTCAGGAGGAATTGTTATGAACATGATCGTTGGGAAAAAACAAATTATTTTGGCTTCTTTGGTTTTGGCTTTGGGTATTGCCGTTTATTTAAACTATCAGTTTGCCCAAACAGATGGGGATTTTATTGCAAGCAGCGCCATAATGGAGGAAGATGAAGAAGAAAACTATGGCGATGCAAAGTTTGTAGATAAAAAAGGCGCGGATACAGCAGTTGCAACAGGGGAATATTTTTCGGAAGCCAAGCTGACCCGCAATAAAACACGGGATGAAGCAGTAGAAGCCTTAAAAGTAATGCTGGCTGATGTTAAGCTGGATACAGAGCAAAAAACTGTTTTAACACAGCAGGCTACCCAGCTGGCCGAGGCTATTGAAATAGAGGGCAAAATTGAAAACCTAATTAAAGCCAAAGGGTTTACCGAATGTATGGTTTATTATGACGCAGAAAAAGTAGACGTTATTTTAAAAACAGACGGCCTTTTGGAAAATGAGGTGGTACAGATTCGGGATATTATTTTAGAAGAAACAGAAGTACCTGTACAGAACATTTCCATTGTGCCTGTAAAATAAATTGGTTCATAAAAGCAAAAACCCTCACCCAAGAATAACTGGGTGAGGGTTTTACATTATATTTGTTACTTATTTTTAACCGATACAGCTTCTTTAATAAATGCCTGGAACAATTTATCAAAAACAGGGTAGCGGCAAGCCATTCCTTCTGGGTGCCACTGTACGCCAACAATAAACTGGCTTTCGGATTCAATGGCTTCCACAACGCCGTCGCTGGTGCGGCCTACAATTTTTAACGAGGGGGCAACATCTTTAACAGCCTGGTGGTGGTAGGTATTGGTTTCTACTGCGGATTGGCCAAAAATAGAGGCCAAACGGCTATGTTCTTCCAAGGATACTTTGTGGAAGGGCTCCTCGCGAATGGCACTGGACTGTAGGTGGCAAATATGCTCTGGAACCTGCTTATCCAAATCCTGGTATAATGTACCGCCAAAAGCAACATTAATAATTTGGTGCCCGCGGCAAATGCCCAGAATAGGCTTATTAGCAGCAGCCA
The DNA here is from genome assembly GCA_910578755.1 of uncultured Oscillospiraceae bacterium. Lineage (GTDB taxonomy): Bacteria > Bacillota > Clostridia > Oscillospirales > Ruminococcaceae > Negativibacillus. Next base: position 6,706 of record CAJTSZ010000008.1, read on the forward strand.
TTTTACGGATAAGCTCAATTTCAAATAAATCCATATGGCGGTTAAGGTAGGTAACTTGAGGCATAGTTTCTTCACCATAGAGGTAAGGGGAAACATCGTCACCACCAGGAACTAAAAGGCCATCCAGTATTTGTGCGTAATGGACGCATTCCTCAGCAGAAAGGGCGGCAGGGAGCATTACAGGAATACCGCCAGCCCGGATAATGGCTTCCACATAAGTTTGGTTTGTTTTATAAACCTGTAAATTGTTGAAAGCAGTGTAAGCTGCAGTCATACCGATAAAAGGTTTCACAAAATCACTTCTCTTTCTTATTTTAGGCTCTGGGTACAGTGCCGTTTGTACTGTTTTACAGAAATAAACTTGGACATTACCGTTTTAAAAATATAATGTACCAAAGGGTATTATACCGTATACCGTCAATTAAAACAACAGTTTTTTACAAAATTATTTACTGGATTCCACAATCCCTTGAGTCCTTCTTTCACATACCTTTGCACTTGATTTGACAGAGGCATTTCCACGCTCTCGGAATTGTGGTAAAATGAAATATGGAAAAATTATCAAAGGGAATGTTGATAGGATATGGACTACGCAATAAAGTTATTAGAAACAGAACGAGAAATTATTATAGCTGCACTAAAAAATGGGAAAAAAGAAAGGTTGAATGATTTACAACAGTTAGATAAGGCATTAGGCTGGCTGCGCTTATTAGAAGAAAGGCAACTTGATAAGGCGAATAGATACCATCTGGAACCATTACCTTTTATTGAAGGGTATGGAGGATTTACGAACTATCGTATAGCCATTGACAATGAAACAGATGATATGAAATTTTGGGAAGAATATAAGAAAGATGATGGTTCTCATTTGTTGCTATCATTGGGAGATTATCTCCTAATAGAAAAGTAAGACGGGGAAAATGGAAACAGGAGGGGAAACAATTCTTTTTTATGTCAGTGAGGAGTTTGCCCGCGGATATCCACAAGGGCGGACTTGGACAAAAACCAGCCGTTGGTGTGGGCCATAGACGAAGCTTATTTGCCCAAGAGCTGCTTACCATGCTGTGTGCCAGAGAACAGGGAATGGTAAAAGGGAAAGGCACACAGTATTCTTTTGCATTGTAAAACAAAAAAGTAAGCAGCAGCTATATCTTTTTAGTGAAAAATAGGGTATAATGTCCTTAATAGGGCTATGGGAGCTAATCATTCGTTCCCATGGCGCAAAAGAATATTTTAGGAGGTACACTGCAATGGAAATTTCAAATTATAAAGAATATCTTTTTGAAACAGCAAAAAAGATTTTTGCCATTGACAGCCCCAGCGGCTATTACTTTAATGTAACGGAAGAAGTGCGCAGAATAGCCGAAGAATTGGGCTATTCCTTTGAAAGGATTGAAAAAGGCTGCGGTATTATTACTGTAGACGGCCGCGACAACAGCAGAACCGTTCTTCTTTCTGCCCATGTAGATACTTTGGGCTTAATGGTACGTTCCATTACTTCCAAAGGCGACCTGAAATTTACCTGCGTTGGCGGCCCAATTTTGCCAACCTTGGACGGTGAATACTGCCGTATTATTACAAGGGACGGCCGTACTTATACTGGTACTATTTTGTGCGAAAGCGCAGCGGTTCATGTTCACCCAGAGGCTTCCTCCTCTGCAAGGGATGAAAAAACCATGTATGTGCGTATTGACGAGCAAGTTCATAATAAAGAAGACGTATTGAACTTGGGTATTTCCGCCGGGGATTACATTTGCATTGACCCTAAAACCGTTGTTACAGAAAGCGGCTTCTTAAAATCCCGCTTTATTGACGACAAAGGCAGTGTAGCTTGCCTGCTCACCCTGCTGAAAATTATGAAGGACAACAACCTGAAGCCACAGTATAAAACAAAAATCTTTATTTCTGTGTTTGAAGAGGTTGGCCATGGCGCTTCCTACATGCCAAGCGATGTAAAAGAGGTAATTGCTGTGGACATGGGCTGTATTGGCTTGGACTTGAACTGCACCGAATACGATGTTTCCATTTGTGCAAAGGATTCCGGCGGCCCATACGACTACGATATGACAACAAAGCTGATTAACCTGGCAAAAGAGAACAACCTGAAATATGCTGTTGATATTTACCCACGGTATGGCTCCGATGTTGGCGCTGCTTTAAAAGGCGGCCACAATATTAAAGGCGCTTTAATTGGCCCTGGCGTTGCTGCTTCCCACGGTATGGAACGCACCCATTACTCCGCTATGGAAAACACCATTAAGCTGCTTATGCTGTATACGGACTGTAAATAATCTTTTGGGAAAAGAGCAGAGGTGTTTCTGCTCTTTTTCTTTTTTAGCAGCCGCAAATAGAAGAGGGGGAAAGAAAATTGTCTATAACAACAGTTGTTTCCACGCTGGAGGAGCTGGAAACAACCGCAGGCCTTGCACACCAAATTTGGCATGAATATTATACCGATATTTTAGGGGAAGCCCAAGTAAACTACATGGTAAATACAATGCAAAACGCAGAAGCCATGAAAAAACAAATAGAAAATGGCATGGTGTACTGTAATATTTACTGGCAGGGCAAGGTGGCAGGATACTTTGCCGTAGAACCACAGGGGGATAAACTGTTTTTAAGCAAGTTTTATATTTCCCAGGCATTTCGCGGCAAAGGCATTTTTAAAGCTGTATTGGGGGAAATAATATCTCATTCCCAAGGGATGCAGTGTGTTTATCTTACAGTAAACAAGGGGAACAAAAATGCCATAGAGGCCTACAAAAAGCTGGGTTTTACCCAAACAGACGCAATAGAAACCAATATTGGAAACGGTTTTATTATGGATGATTATGTAATGCAAAAGAATATTTAGCATATTGCCGCAGCAGCCTGCATAGCTATTTGTTAATAAAACAAATGGCAGGTGGGGAATATGGTAAAAAAACAGGGGCTGTTTGCACTGTTGTGCACACTGCTTATTTTAGGCACAGCAATTGGTTCTATTTTGTATTTGGGGGAAACCAAAGAAGTTATTGTACAATACCGCAGTAAACCTAAAATTATTATTGATAGTGGCCACGGTGGGTTTGACGGAGGAGCTGTAGGCGTAAACAATACAGTAGAAAAGGACATTAACTTAAGTATTGCTTTAAAACTGCGGGATATGCTGCAATGCAATGGGTTCCAGGTGATTATGACCCGGGACACCGATATTTCCCTTCATGACCCAGAGGTAACGGGTATGGCCAAACAAAAGCGTTCCGATATGTACAACCGCAGGGAGATTATTGACGAAAACCCTGACGGCTTGTTCATTAGTATCCACCAAAACAAGTTTGGGGAAAGTTCTTCCTGGGGAGCGCAAATTTTTTACAGCCCAAACCATACAGATTCCGAGTACTTAGCCCAAATTGTGCAGCAAAAATTTGTAAAATATTTACAGCCGGAAAACCACAGGGAAATAAAGCAGTCCGGGCAGGAATTATTTTTACTATACCATGCTAAGGTACCGGCTATTTTGGCGGAGTGCGGTTTTATTTCCAATGCGGAAGAGTGCGAAAAGCTCACTTCCTCCCAATACCAGGACCAGGTTGCCTTTGTGCTGTTTACCAGTTTAATGGATTATTACCAGCAGGTATAGGGGAAAAGTGCCCTTGGAAAAGGTGTAAAAGGCACTTTGAAAAAAGCAGAAAAACAGGACAGGACGAAAAGGAGTAATTATGGCAAAAGCCAAAACATTTTATGTATGTACAGAATGTGGGGGTATCCAGCCTAAATGGATGGGGAAGTGCCCGGAATGCGGCAGCTGGAATACGCTTACAGAAAGCATTGAGGAAGCCTCGCCAGCCTCCCCCAGGGGGGCTGGCAGTGTGCGCAGCGGTGCCTATGCCCCAGCCGCTACCCACACGTTGGAAGAAATAGACTCCAAGGAGGAACACCGCTATACCACAGGTATGGGAGAACTGAACCGGGTACTGGGCGGAGGGATTGTTCCAGGGTCAGTTATTTTGCTTAGCGGGGACCCAGGCATTGGCAAATCTACTTTACTGCTGCAAATATGCCAAACCATTTCCAACAATGCTTCTATTTTATATATTTCCGGGGAGGAAAGCCTGCGGCAAATTAAGCTGAGGGCCACACGGCTTGGGGTACTTACAAATAACCTGCATTTAGGCGCAACAACAAATATAGAAGCTGTAGTCGAAGCTATCCACCAAAAAAAGCCGGATATTGTTATGGTGGACTCCATACAAACAATGAACCTTGCTGCCTTAAATTCTTCCTCCGGCAGTGTATCCCAGGTAAGGGAATGTACCCAGTTGTTAATTAACGCCGCTAAAACGTTGGAAATACCTGTTTTTATTGTGGGCCATGTGAATAAAGATGGCGCTATTGCCGGCCCAAAGGTGATGGAGCATATGGTGGACGCTGTTTTGTATTTTGAGGGAGAACGCAATTTAAGCTACCGCATTCTCCGTTCTATTAAAAACAGGTATGGTTCCACCAATGAAATAGGCGTTTTTGAAATGCTGGAAAACGGGCTTCATGAAGTAAAGAACCCTTCTATGGCCATGTTGGAGGGGCGCCCCAGCAATGTTTCCGGCACCTGTGTGGCCTGTGTAATGGAGGGTTCCCGCCCCATTTTGGCAGAGGTACAGGCCCTAGTAAGCAAAACCGGCTTTGGTAACCCAAGAAGAATGTCTACAGGGTTTGACTTTAACCGTACCGCCCTGCTTTTGGCCGTGTTAGAAAAACGCTGCGGTTACTTCTTTGGTAATTTGGATGCTTATATCAATGTAGTAGGGGGCTTTCGCCTGGATGAACCAGCCGCAGATTTGCCGGTAGCCTTGGCCTTGGCTTCTAACTTAACGGACCGGGTGATTGCCGACGACATTGTAGCCTTTGGGGAAATTGGTTTGGCCGGGGAAATCCGTATGGTAAACCGTATTTCCATTCGGGTAAAAGAAGCACAGCGCCTGGGGTTCAGACGCTGTGTTCTTCCGCAGCAGTGTATTTCTACTTTAGACTTTGAACCGGAAATCCAGCTCATTGGCGTTTCGAGCCTGCCCCAGGCGATCCATACTATTTTGGGCTAAGGGTCCCATAGTTAAAAAATAGGGACAGTCGCTTTCCTTACTGTTGGAAAGGGCGTGAACGCCTTCCATAATACAGTAGCCCTCCTGTTGAAATTTGCAGGGACGGTTACAGGAAATCATGTTCAAAACAAAACAATCCTTTCTAAACAGCTCCTTGTGCTTTGGTATAGGGAGCTGTTGTTTTACTTCTTTATTTTACATAAAAATAAAAAGAATATTCTTCCCTTTGGCAGAGAAACTAAATTTGAAATAAAATTTACCAGGGGAGTGGTTGTTTACATGGTAAAGCGGTTATTATTGCTGCTATTTTTGCCTGTTTTAGTTCTTTCGGTAGGGTTTGTTCCCAAAATAGTACTGGCAAACACCCAGGAGGTACCCTATGTTTTTCCTTCTGTAGAGAGCTTTGCTGAAGCAATTGAAGTAAATGGGGAGATTATAGAGGGGCAAAAACGGGAGATTTATATTTCTGTTCCAGTGTATGCAGAAAAGGTAACTATTTCTGTTGGGGATATGGTGCAGCAGGGGCAGGTTGTGGCTATCATTAACCAAGAGGTCACAAAAGCTGTGGCAGCTTCCAGTGTAACAGTACCTAAAATTTCTTCTGAAGTTTCTGGGGACGCCATTGCAGCCTTGGCAGAACAATACGGTATTCCTGTTGATTTTGCTGCCCAATATGTTCCAAAAGAAACAGCGCCGGCAAGTGCCGCAAAAGGGGATGTAGAACAAATACCAAGGGAAATTATAGCGCCCATTACCGGTGTTGTTACCCAAAGCAGCCTGCAGGAAAATGTAATGACCAGTATGGAGAACCCCTTAATAACCATTTCTTCTATAGAACATTTTAAAGCCAAAATGGAGGTTCCGGAAGAAAAAATTCAGCAGGTAAAAATAGGGGATTCTGTTATAGTTTCTTCCTCTTCCTTTTCTGCCGCATGCCGGGGGAAAATTAGTAAAATTTATCCAACTGCACAAACAAACCCCTTTGCTGCCAGCAAAACTGTAACAGTAGAGGCCGATATTCAAACCGGCGTTTCCCAGTTAAAACCTGGTTTCAGTGTAAATGGGTCCATATATGTGGGAGAAAATGAGGAGCTGCTCACTATTCCATACGAAGCAGTAGGGCAGGACAGCAACCAGCAGGAGTATGTTTATGTTTATTCCAAAGGGAGGCCTGTGCGTAAAAATATTACCACAGGGAAGGAACTGCTTCACACGGTGGAGGTAACTAAGGGGCTGGGTATAACAGACATTGTTTTATTAGAACCGGAAAATATACAGCCCAACTTAATGGTAAGGCTGAAAGGGGAGTACCATGTTAGTTAAACAAATTTCCAGCAGCATACGCAGCTTAAAACGCCAAAAATTTAGAACATGGTTTACAGTTACCAGCATTGCCATTGGGGTTACCGCTATTGTGCTTACAACCCACATTGGATTTTCCGGTAAAGCCTTTTTAAATAAAGAGATGAACAGCATGGGCATGGATAGCTTGCTTTTGGGAACAAAAGAGGGAAGTGGGACATTTTATTTTGCTGAGGATTTAAACCTGATTCACAAACAGAACCAGGTAGCGGCGGCAACACCCTTACTTTCCTCTTATGCAAAAGTAAAAATGCGCAATTACAGCGCAAAGGCTATGGTGTGGGGAATAGGGGAACAGGCGGAAGCTGTGGTTTCCTTGCAGCCGATTTACGGGCGAATGTTAAATAAAAACGATATTAGAGGAAAAAGGAATGTTTGTGTAGTCGACGAAAAAACGGCTCAAAATTTTTATAAACGAACCAATATTGTAGGAAAGACAATAGAAGTTTTTTTAAACAACAAAAGCTGCACCTATGAAGTAGTTGGGGTAGTAAAGTCCGGCGGGGCAATTTTTCAAAACATTGTTGGCCAGTACGTCCCCAATTTTGTATACCTGCCTTATACTGCTATGCAGCAGGATTTGGGCCAAGAAGGGTTCCCGCAAATTGCAGTAAAATTAGCAGATACAAACCAAAGCAAAGAATTTGAAGAAAAGATAACCCAGGTTTTCCGCCGCATTCGCCAGGAACACAGCAATTATACAGTGCAGAATATGGCAAGCCAGCAGGAAACTTTAAATTCTGTAATTGATATTACTACTGTTATTATTACTGCAATAGCGGCAATTTCCTTTTTGGTAGCTGGTTTTGGTATGATGGCAATTATGATGATTTCTGTAAAGGAGCGCACCAAGGAAATTGGGATAAAAAAATCCATTGGGGCCAGCAAAGGCCAAATTTTGCAGGAATTCTTAGTAGAATCGTTTACTATTTCTTTATTGGGGAGTATAATAGGTTGTGCCTTTAGCGTTGGCATTTTACTGATGGCTCAAAAAGTCTTTGAAAAAGCTATTGTAATTCGGTGGGACTTTTTAGGTTGGTGCATAGCAATTACAATTATTGCAGGGACTTTATTTGGGCTGCCGCCTTCTTACCAGGCCAGTAAAATGGAACCTGTGCAGGCTTTACGTTATGATTAAAGGGAGAGCCTATTTGTATGAAGCGTTGGTTAAAACAACCGCATTTGCCTAACAATACAGTGAAATTGTGTGTATTGGATACAGAAAAAGAACAGTTTGCCAAAGAATTGTGTAAATTAGGGGTAAGGTGCCTTTCTACAAAAGATTGCCCATTGCTAAATAAACCGGTTGCTTCCCACGCAGATATGGTACTGCATCATTTAGGGGGAAACCGGTTTATTTTAGCGGAAGGGGAGGCATATTTGACACAGCAGCTAAAAGAAGAAGGCGCCCAAATACAGATATGCCCAATAGAAGAAAAGGATTACCCTCACGATGTACCTTTGAACGGGGTAAAATTAGGTAAATACCTAATATATAACCCTAAAACCTTATTGCCAAGTTTAGAAACGGAATATTTAAACCAAGGCGCTGTTCCCATTGCTGTAACCCAGGGGTACACAAAGTGTTCTGTAGCTATAGTGAATAAGGAAGCAATTATTACCGCAGACGATAATATTGCCGCACAGTGCCGTTTGGCTGGATTGGACGTGTTGAAGATTTTTCCTGGGCATATTGGAATTAACCGGTACTCCTACGGATTTATTGGCGGATGCTGTGGTTTAATCGGCCCCCATGAACTGGCTTTTACTGGCAATATAGCGCTGCACCCACAATATGACGCGATATACAGTTTTTTAAAAAATCACCATGTGGATGCTGTATGCCTTTCAAAGGAACCTCTTTGGGATATTGGCGGTATTTTACCGTTACAGGAGGAATTGGGGAACAGCTAAAAATAAGAGTAAGCCCATTTCGCTAAATAGAAATTTAGCGAAATTTAGGGGATTGCAAAAAGGTTAAAATCATATTATCATAATACTATTACTAATATGACACTGTTTTTTAAGTAAGGAGAATTTTTTTGAGCAACAATACATTACAAATGATTCGCAATGATTGCCCAGAATTACTGCGGGAATTTCTTTTTTATATGGAAACCATCCGCGGCCGTTCTCAAAGAACGGTTCAGGGCTATTATATTGATTTACGTTCCTTTTTGCGCTACATAAAATCAGTAAAAATGCTTGGCGTACAGCCTGCCAATGATGATGTATTTCATCAAATTAAAATTGCTGATGTTTCTGCCGAAGTAATATGTGCAGTTACCTTATCTGACGTATATGAATACCTGCATTTTACACTTTCTGAGCTAAAAAATGCCTCGGCAGCCCGGGCACGCAAAGTGAGCAGTATTCGCGCCTTTTATAAGTACATTACAACAAAAACCACTTTGCTGGAAGACAGCCCAGTAAAGAATTTGGAAGTTCCTGCTATAAAAAAGGCGCTGCCGAAGTATTTAACTTTAGAAGAATCTTTAGAATTGCTTACAAATGTAAAATCTAGCTTTACCCAACGGGATTACTGTATTATTACCTTGTTTTTAAACTGCGGTATGCGTGTTTCTGAATTAGTTGGAATTAACTTGGACGATATTCGCTATAACACATTAAAATTGCTTGGAAAAGGCAACAAAGAACGGATTGTTTACTTAAATGAAGCGTGTATTTCTGCCATTAAGAACTACCTTGCCGTTCGGGAAACGGATGTTTCCCCTGGTTCCCTTTCCAAGGCGGACAAGCGGGCGTTGTTTTTATCTAAAAACGGGCAGCGCCTTACGGTGCGTCGGGTGGAACAAATTGTAGGCCAGTGTTTAACCCAAGCTGGGCTTTCCGGCCAGGGGTATTCCCCTCATAAATTGCGCCATACTGCAGCCACTTTAATGTACCAGCATGGCGGAGTGGATATTCGGGTATTAAAAGAAATTTTGGGGCATTCCAACTTGGGAACCACGGAGATATATACCCATGTTTCCAACGAGCAAATAGAAAATGCAGCGGACAAAAACCCTTTGTCCGCAGTGAAGAAAAAAAATTCTCCTCCTATTGAATAGTAAAGAAATATGGTATAAAATGTACTAAAACAGGATATTTTAAAATTGGAGTGAAATAGAAATGGATTTAAAGGAAAAGGCCCTTGCCGCAGTGGAAGCCTTGGAAAAGCAATACCCAGACGCAATATGCTCCCTTGTATATGAACGCCCCTATGAGCTATTGATTTCCACCCGTTTGGCAGCCCAATGCACCGACGCCAGAGTGAACATTGTAACAAAGGATTTGTTCCAAAAGTACACCTGCTTGGAGGACTTTGCCAACGCCCCCTTGGAAGAAATGGAGAATATGGTGCGCACCTGTGGCCTTTATAAAACAAAGGCCAAGGATATTATTGCTATGGCCAAAATGCTGCTGGAGGAATACGACGGTATTTTGCCAGATACAGTAGAGGAACTGACCCGTCTGCCTGGAATTGGCCGGAAAACGGCGAACTTGGTTGTTGGGGACATTTACCACAAACCAGCTGTTGTTTGCGATACCCACTGTATTCGTATTACCAATTTGCTGGGCTTAAGCAAAGGCAAGGACCCAGCAAAGGTGGAAAAACAGCTGCGCGCCATTCTCCCCATGGACCGCGCCAATGATTTTTGCCACCGTTTGGTAATTCACGGAAGGGCTGTCTGCGTTGCCAACCACCCTAAGTGCAGTAGCTGCTGCATGAAAGAGTTTTGCAGCCATGGACAGGAAGTGGAAGGTAATAATTTATAATGTAAAAAATATGCCATCCAACAAATTTCTAAAAGAGTACAGAACAGAGAATTATGGCAAAAAAAGTACCCCCCAGCTACGCCGGGGGTTTCCTTTATACAATAAAAAAGACAATGCAAATAACCACCGTTTGCATTGCCTTTTTCTTTATGGGAAGCTATAGCTCCTGCCACTGAATGCAGGAAGGTTTTTTGTAAGTAGTTAAAAATTCTTTGACGCACGCTATGGCATCGTCCAAAGAAACCACCGCATCTGCTGTGGGGCGCCACTCCACGCCATCGACAAGAAAATCAACTCCCCTTTGGTTATTTTCGTTATAGGAAAGCCAAACTTCCCCGCCATCGCTTTGGATAAAATGGACTGCCGCATAAGGGGCATTGGTGCAGACCGCCAGGCAGGGGTATTCCTCATCCCCACTGACCCAAATATCGTCTTTTTTCTGTACTACCTCTTGCACAAACTCCATTGCACCGTCTACTGTTTGGAATGCAACGCTTCCATTCTTTTGGCTGACAAATATCATAACTTTCTCCTTTTTAAACAACAATTTCAGACCATTTATCCTTCCGCATCCGGTGGCTTACCAGCACCCAGCGCAGGAACTGATCCAGGAAGAAGGAACCCCACGCGCCATACAGGCCCAGCTGCAAGGGCGTGCAAAGAACCCAGGCGGAGGCTGGGCGGATAACCCCAATACAAATTAAAGACATTACGGCAATAAACCGGGCATCCCCTGCCCCGCGCAAGCAGCCGGAAAAAACATCGGTTGTTGTTTGCAGAAGCATAAACAGGCCAATCATGGCTACAATGTTGGCGGAAACGGGAACAATTTGCACATTATCTGTAAAAAGCCGCACAATGGGCACACGGAAAATAATTAGGGCCGCGCCGCAGGAAATGGCAACAATGCCGGTGAGCACATTGGTAACCTTGACGTAAATTTTAGCCATATCGGGGCGTTTTTCTCCAAGGGACTGCCCAACCAGCGAGGAAACCGCTGTACTGAAGCCGCCGCCCAGGTTAAAGGTAAGGTTCATTACGTTCATGCAAACCTGGTGGGCAGCAAAGGCCAATGTGCCCAAGTTTGCAACAATTTTAGCGTAGGCAAAAAAGCCAAAGCGGGAAACCATCTGCTCTGCCAAGGCGCCGGACCAAATTTTCCAAATAGCACCCATGGTCTTTTTATCAAACCGCCAATTATCATGGAGGGAGCAGTTTAAAAAGCCCTTATAGCCCACAACAGTGCTGAGGGAAACCACAAGGGAAACCACAGCGCCAATGGTGGTGGCAATGGCCGCACCTACAATGCCCAGCCGCGGGAAACCAAATTTACCGTTAATAAGTATGTAGTTAAACACCAGGTTTACCCCGTTGGCCGTTAGGTTGGAAACCATGGAAATACGGGTATTGCCCACTCCCCTTTGGGCTGCGTTAATGGTCATACTGATATTGGAAAACAAAGTGCCCGCCATTACAATTTGAAAATATACGGTGGCATCCTTTAAAATATCGCTTTGAGCCCCTGCAAACTGCATCATAGGCTGGGCAAAAAGCACCCCTGCCCCAGCGCTGATAATAGACAGTATCACACATAAAACTAAGGATTGATGCAGACAGCGGTTTGCACCATCCACATCCTGTTCGCCGCGCCGCCGGGCAACTACAGTAGTAACCCCGGCGTTTAAGGAGAAAATAATGGCCAGGAAAATAAACCGAGGCTGGGTAGTAATACCTACTGCTGCAATGGCCTCCGGCCCCAGGGTACCCACCATAATAGTGTCAATAGAACTGACCAGGCCAACTAAAACAGATTCCAAGGCGGAGGGCCAAGCAATGTCAATAGCGCGGGCGTAAATGGATTTACTGGGGGGAATGGGGCCTTTTATCTGCTGCGGCTTCACCATTTTTTCACAGGAAAAAAGCCGGTCTAAAAAGGCTTTTATCATAGAAAATCACATCCCTTCAAAATTACTCACACAAAATAAACAAGGTATTACCACGTAATACCTTGTTTATTATACTAAAATTTGAAAACTTATGCAATACTTATTCCATTACTTTAACTCCGCAATGGTAACGCCGCTTTCCCCTTCCCCGTACACCCCTAAACGGAATACGCGGATAAGCTTGTGGGATTTTAAACGCTGGTGAACAGCCTTGCGCAAAACGCCTGTTCCCTTGCCGTGAATAATTGTAATGGTTTTAACACCGGAAAGAGCGCAGTTATCAATAAACTGGTCCAAAATCATCAATGCTTCTTCGGCGTTTTGGCCGCGCAAATCTACCTCGCTGCTGGCGTCCCTTTGGGAACGGCTTTGTATGTTTTTAGAAACACTGCCGCCGGAAACCATTTTTTTCTGCTTTTGTTTTTGCACTAAGCGCAAATCCTCCACAGGAACCTTTGTTTTAATAATCCCGGCCTGAACCATAACCCGGCCGGAGCTGTCCGCCTCAGAAAGGACAGTACCCTCCTCCTGAAGCTGGTTTACAAAGACAATGTCCCCTTTTTTCAGCGGGCGGGGCAGATGATATTCTTCCTTAGCTTGGCGGATAACCGGATTTGCCAGGTCCTCCAGCCGGTTAATGTTGGATTTATAGCCGCTTTTGGCGCCCTGTACCAATTTGGAGAACTCCGCCCCTTCTTTTTGGCGGCGAATATCGTCCAATTCCTGGAGCAGCTTTTCTGACTCTGCCTTGGCCAAGGAAACAATACGGTTAGCTTTATCCTGGGCATTGAGCAGTTCCCGTTCCATTTCCTTATTGATTTTGGCGCGGTATGCTGCCAGCTCCTGCTTTGCTTTTTCCTGCTGGAGACGCAGCTGGTCAATGATTTCTTTTTCCTTTTCCAGGTTTTGGCGTGCAGTATCCAGTTGGGCAATTACGGTTTCAAAGCGGGTGTTTTCGGTGGAAATATTCCTTCGGGCATTTTCAATAATATCTTCCGGTAACCCTAAACGCTGGCTGATGGCAAAAGCGTTGGACTTACCGGGAATTCCAACAAGAAGGCGGTAGGTGGGCCGCAAGGTTTCTACATCAAATTCACAGCTGGCGTTTTGCACCTTGGGGGTTTGCAGGGCGTACACCTTAATTTCCGGGTAGTGGGTAGTTGCCGCAATTTTAGCGCCGTACAGGGCCAGCCGTTCCATAATAGAAATAGCCAATGCGGCGCCCTCCACAGGGTCGGTACCGGCGCCCAATTCGTCCAAAAGCACCAGGCTTTCGCTGTCGGCCTCCTCCATAATGGAAACAATATTGGTCATGTGGGCGGAGAAGGTGGAAAGGCTTTGCTCAATACTCTGCTCATCCCCAATGTCCACCAAAACCTTTTGGAACACAGAAATGGTGCTGGATTCGCTGACAGGAATCATTAAGCCGCACATGGTCATTAAAGTGAGTAAGCCAATGGTTTTTAGGGTAACTGTTTTACCGCCAGTGTTTGGCCCGGTAATAATTAGGGTATTGAAGTCACTCCCCAAAGTAATATCTAGGGGGACAACAGTTTGGGGGTCAATTAAGGGATGGCGCGCTTTTTTTAGCTCTATAATGCCATTTTGTACAATGTTTGGAACAGAGGCCTTCATTTTATAAGCCAAGGAGGCCTTTGCAAAGTAAAGGTCAATTTCCAGCAAATCCCGGTAGTTTTCTAAAATGACATGGGCCTGCTCCCCTACCCTGGCGGAAAGCTCCTGGAGGATACGGTCTATTTCCTGCTTTTCCTTGGATTGGAGCACCTTAATTTCGTTATTGGCTTCTACAACGGAAATTGGCTCAATAAAAACGGTAGCGCCGCTGGCAGAAGTATCGTGAACAAGGCCCTTAATTTCGGAACGATATTCACTTTTTACCGGTACCACAAAGCGGCCGTCCCGCTGGGTTACCAAAGCTTCCTGCAGGTACTTGCTTTGGGAGGAGGAACGCACCAGCTTATCCAGCTGGTCCCGTATTTTAAGCTGGGCGTTGCGTATTTTCCGGCGAATATCCCCCAGCTCTTTGCTGGCGCTGTCCGCAACCTCTTCCTCGTTTATAATGGCGTTGGTAATGTCTTTTTCCAAGTCCTTGTTGGGGTACAGCATTTCAAAGAGTATGTCCAGGGAGGTTTTGGAAACGTCGCAGCGGCTGCGCCATTCCTTAACAGAACGGATGTTGCGCAGTAAAGAAGCAACGTCCAACAGTTCAGGCAAGGAAAGGTTAGAGCCTTTTTCTGCGCGGGACAATGCAAGGTCACAGTTTTTAAGCCTATGTATGTTTGGGGAGGTAAACCGTGCAGAAAGCATATATGCGTCGGAGGTTTTTTCCATTAAGGCGTTAACAGCCATAAAATCTGTTAAAGGCTGAATATTCAGTGCCATAGCACGGCTGTCATCACAGCTTGTTTGGTCGGCAAGCATAGCTAATACTTTATCCAATTCCAGTGCATGGCAATGCTTGGCTGAATTGTACATAATTTTTCTCCTGTTCTTTTATGTTACAAATAATTTAATGTTCCATGAGTGCAGCCTACTTACTGGGGCAGCTGCACAGAATGAAAAAAAGTTAAAGATGTAAATGTTTTTCCCAGCTGGCAGAGAATATAGTTTTCCGTTATTTGGGACAGACGCACCAAGGCAGGTTCCGGCATGGTAAAGCGGAATAAAAGGTTGATATCCGAATAAATAATATGCCGCATAGCTGCCAATTCCCCAGGGGAAATTTGTATTTTTACTTCCTGCTCGTAGGTGGAAAGGCAGTTTTGGCAAACAATGACGCCTGTATTTGGAAGGAAAAACAAGTCCCTGCCTTCCGACTGGCCGCACACCTGGCAGCCCAACAAATCCGGCATATAGCCAGCCATGGAAACCAGCCGCAGCTCAAACAGTGCTTTAATAAATGAAATGGAGCGTTTTCCGCTTTCCAGCATGGCAAGGCAGTTTAAAAACAGCTTTAAATAGGAGGAGGCCTCCTCCCCTTCTGCGGCCAATTCCAGCAGCAGCTCGGAAAAATAAGAGGCCAGGGAAAGCTTTTCAATATCCTCCCGTATGCCAAAAAATATTTTGTTGCTGTCTGCTTTATCCACCGTATACCGTTCTTTATTATAAAACAGGACAAAGGTAGAGTAGGAAAACAGCTCCAAAGCAGAATTTATACGGTTTTTCATTTGGCGGCTTTGGCGTTCAAAGGCGGTAATAACGCCAAAGTCCTTGGTTAATATGGAAAGCATGTGATTATCGTTGCTGAGGGTTTTGTCCCGGATGATAATCCCTTCTGTCATAATCTGCATAGCCAAGAAGCTCCCTTTCCCCTACGTCATGCTGCCATGAGGTTTCCTGTTCCAATGCTTTAAAATTGAGGTAATCTGCAACCTTTCCACTTTTTTCAAAGGCTTCCCAAGCTTGTTTTAACAGCATAAGACCACTCCTTGTAATTTGTAAATCTTATTTTGCTGCCATCGAAACAACAAGGGGCAACGCCGTTTTTGGGAACCAAAACAGCTGCTGGCGCAGCCCTGTTTCCTTTCCGATGGTAATAACAGTGTTCCCTGAAAAAGGTGGAATAAACGGCGTGAATTTTTGTTAATTAAAGCCTAAATCCTTCATAGCGGTGGGGCTGTTGCGCCAATCGGTACGCACCTTTACCCAGCATTGCAGGTTAATTTTACAGTCCATAAAGGCTTCTATTTCTGTTCTGGCTTCGCTGCCAATTTTTTTCAGCATAGTCCCCTGCTTGCCAATAATCATACCCTTGTGGCTGGCTTTTTCGCAAAGGATGGTAGCGTCAATATCTATTATATCTTTGCCCTCCCGTTCCCGCATTTTTTCAATAATTACGGCAATGCCATGGGGGATTTCGTCCCGCATATTCCGAAGAACCTTTTCGCGGATAATTTCGCCGGCAATTACTTTTTCCGGCTGGTCTGTCAAGGTATCCTCCGGGAAAAAATGGGGCCCCTCCTGGGCTTGGGCCTTAATTGCGTTTAAAAGAATATCCAGCCCGTCGTTTTCGGTGACGCTGATGGGGATAATTTCTTCAAAATTGTACAGCTGCTGAAAAGCGGCCAGCTTAGGCAGCATATCCTCTTTATTTTGCAGAGTATCTATTTTATTTAACGCCAAAATAGCTGGCATTTTCAGGGTTTTAAAGTTTTCTATCAGCTGTTTTTCAGCGTTGGTTATTTCACCAAAGGCTTCTACAACCAAAATAGCACAGTCCACATCGCCAATAGAATCGTCTATTTGTTTTACCATGTATTCACTCAGTTTATTTTTTGGCTTATGGAGACCGGGAGTATCCGTAAATACCAGTTGGATATGCTCTTCTGTTAACACGCCGGTAATTCTGGTGCGGGTAGTTTGGGGCTTGTCCGAAATGATGGCGATTTTTTCTCCCATTAAAGCGTTGAGCAAAGAGGACTTGCCAGCGTTTGGCTTTCCTACAATAGCAATAAATGCAGATTTTGTTGTCATTTACGTTCCTCCTGTTTTCCCTTGCGCTTTGGGGGATAAAAAATAAACCATACCCCCAAAATAATACTGATAACGAATAAAATTGCCCTATACCCTTTTCCAAATTGGAACTGCAATATTTTTTTCAGTATTGCAATGTCTGCAAACAAACACAGCCCTACCAAAACACTGCAAACAGCCGCTGCCAGCACCGCGCCGGCAGCGGCGTCCTTTGCCAATTTAGCAAAAGGATGATACTTAGTGTTTGCGCTGACATTGACCGCGTTTTCTACCGCTGTATTGAGCAGTTCCATAGCAAAAACTAACCCAATGGTGAGACATAAAACGGCCTTTTCCCCTTTTGCAAGGCTGTAAAACCGGCTGAAGTATAAAACATACAGCGCAGCAACAAGGTGGAAACGCATATTTCTTTCCCGCCGGAGGGTATGTAGCACACCTTGAAAAGCATAGGAAAAAGAATGGAAAAATTGGCTAATGGGTTTCATCATCTAAAGAAACATAGTTGCCGTGCCGTTGAAGGCCCAGCTTATTTAAAGTATATTCTTCCTTTTCCCGCATACGCACAGCTTCCAGGCCCTCGTTTTCATGGTCATACCCCAACAAGTGCAGCATGGAATGTACTGTTAAAAAGCCAATTTCACGGCGCAGGGAATGGCCGTACAGCTTGGCCTGTTCAATGGCCTTTGGTACGGATATAACAATATCACCTAAAATGTAGGCGCCGGTTTCGTTATTTAAATCGTAACGGCCATTTTCTCCTAAGGGGAAAGAGAGCACATCGGTAGGGCGGTCTTTTCCTCGGAAGTCACGGTTAAGCTGCCGGATTTGCTCGTTATCAATAAAAATAACGCTTACCTCCGCTGGGCCTTCAAATTTTTCCATCGTTAAAACAGCGGCGCAGCAGCGGCGGATAAGCAAACGAATACCTGCTGGGACCTTAACAACATTTTGGCTGTTTGAAATAGCTACTTTTACACTTCTTTCCATAGCAATTATGAATGAACCTCCTTGCTGTACCTTTCATAGGCTTTAATAATATCCTGCACCAGCTTGTGGCGGACAACGTCCTTGTCACTAAGGCGGATAATTGCAATATCTTCTACTTTTTTTAACACCTTAACTGCCTCAATTAACCCAGAACGCCGGGCGTTGGGCAAGTCGATTTGGGTAATATCCCCTGTAATAATGGCTTTGGAATTAAAGCCCAACCGGGTTAAAAACATTTTCATTTGTTCTGGGGTTGTATTTTGGGCTTCGTCCAAAATAATAAAGGAATCGTCTAAAGTGCGCCCGCGCATATAGGCCAAAGGGGCTACCTCAATAGCGCCTTTTTCCAAATTGCGCTGGAAAGTTTCTGCACCCATCATTTCAAAAAGGGCGTCGTATAAAGGGCGCAGGTAAGGGTCTACCTTATCCTGTAAATCCCCAGGCAAAAAGCCCAGCTTTTCCCCTGCTTCTACGGCGGGGCGGGTTAAAATAATGCGGCTGATTTGTTCGTCACGGAAGGCGCGAACCGCCATAGCAACCGCCAAATAGGTCTTACCAGTACCGGCTGGGCCAATGCCAAAGGTAAGGGTATTTTTGTTAATGGCGTCAATATACGCTTGCTGGCCCAGGGTTTTGGCTTTAATGGGCTTCCCCTTTACGGTAACGGCAATGCAGTTATTGTTTATTTGGGCCAAGCTGCCTTCTGCCCCTTGGTCCACCAGGGAAATAACATAATAAATGTTTTGTTCTGAAATAACGTCGCCTTTGCGAATCATATCCAGCAAGGTGTTTATGGTGCGCTGGGCTTTTTCTACATTATCCCCGCTGCCGGAAATTTTTACTTCTGTTCCGCGGCACACAATTTTTACCTGAAACTTTTCTTCAATAATTTTAATATTTTTATCGTAATTGCCAAACAGCATTAAAATGTGTTCGGCCTGCTCTATATTTAATATCTGTTCTATGAGTACCCCTCCAAAAGTTCAATTTGGATTTTTTTAATTACAACATCAAAATTTACTTTAATAGCAACTGCTATTATGAAGCACAAGCGGAATGGAATAAGTTCCAATCTTTTACCATTGGAACCCAAACGATACAGCAAAGGGAACCTTTTGCTGTATCGTAGCAAGTTGGGCTGTACCCAACTTGTGGCCCTATTCTTTTGACGTCAAAAGAATAGGGGAAGAAAAACGCCGAGGGTTTCACCCTACGGGTACCCATTATTTGCTTGCGCCACTTAATAAAAAGCGGCAACCGATGTTTGCACAGCGTACAATTTACAATATAGCCACATTATAAGTTCGCTGTACTGCACAGCGGTTAGGTCTTCGCCCCACTGCGTGGGGCTACAAGTTTGGCAAAGCCAAACTTGCCATCTCCCCAACAAAACTACCGCAATGTTTGCCGTAGGCAAACTTGCAGTCGTTGTTCCAACGGCTGCGTTCCGCTGAACGCCTGGCTTCCCGCTTAGCAGCCTCGTCTACGCTCGGCATTACCAAGCCTGCGGCTCTAACGGTTCGCCCCGGCCACTGAAGTATAATAACCACCCTGCGGTTATTATAGCATAAAAAAACCACATTGTGCTAATTTTCTATTAAAATTTCTTCCTCTTTCCCTATTTCCTGCTGGTAGGTATACTGGGCGCTTAAAATATATTGCCCTTGTTCTATTTTCCCACGAATTTTACGTTCTATAATTTCCCCATTTTGGGCCAACTGATTTTCAAATATTTCCAGTTGCCCAATGGCATACCGCTTTGCTTTTTCTTCCGTAAGGTGAAAGGTTTCTTCCCTGGCAGGAACTGTTTGCTCCACAATAACTTCAAAGGGCAAGGTAAAGCCAAATAAAGCGGCAGGCCGCCGATACTTCCGAGTAAAGCCTTCTTCTTTTTTGCCAAAGCTCAACGGAAGTTTATACTTTCCCAAGGGGATATACTTGTAATTGGAAACCCCGCCAATGGGTACAAGCTGGGTTTGTTCCATGGGAATGTATATTTCTTTTGTTTCAATATACTCCCCTATTACTTTGGCACGGGCGTGTTTCACATAGGTCTGCCCTTTTTTTCCCTCTAAAATGCCACTGACAATAATGTCCCCTTTTTTTACCGTATCGCCTACTTTACGTACCTTTTCGCCTTCGTACACTTCCATGTAGCATATTTGCCCTCCCTTTTTGGCAACAACGTTGCAGGGGGTGTTTTCGTCCACAATTTCGGGAGGCATAACCCGTTCTTCAATTTCAACATAGGCTACAGTACCAATGAGGTTTACTGCGGCCCAGGAGATTTCATCGTAATGGATGCACAGTTCTTCCGCCAGCTGGGTAACATCCAAGGAGCTTTTTAGCTTGCCTTTGGTTAAGCCAAGCTGGTTCATGGTATCAATAATATCATTGGCTGCTAAAGTATTATTTCCAGTCACTTCTATTTTCCACACAAAAAGGCCGGAGCAGCTAATAGCCATTATCAAAATGCCAAGGCCCAAAAGCAGGCCCAAACGGTTTCGATAGCGATATAAAACAAAGGGAAGCCCATATTTTTCTGTTATTTTAACAGACACATGGGTTTTCCTGACAATGGGACGTATTTTTTTATAGTGGCGAACCAAGGTGCAGCCGTGGAATGTGTTGGCCTTTTTGGAGGTATTCCAAATAGGGATATTTTTGCGTGAAACTAAATTTAAAAAACGTTCTAAAAATTTACCCTCTACGGTAAACTCTACATACCCTTTTATATAACGAATGAGCTGAACAAAAAACACAGGAACACCTCCTTGCTTTATACTAAAAATTCAATGCTTAAAAAATACCCGTTTACAATAATGCTGTCCTGGGTCATGCAGCGCAGGGTAAGGCTGCGCCCCTTAAACTGTATGATGTATTTTTCTGTGTTAACACGTATCGTGTCTGTATTATACTCTAAAATGCCAGTGCAGCCTTCTATAATGGCTTCGGTATTGTTCACCAGCTCCATGTGAACTTCATTGAAAAAAAGGCCGCCCATAATGGATAATGTATCCTTGGGAATCCGTTTTTCCATAAGGTTGTTTTGTTCTTTTTTATTGTGTTTTCTACCTTTGCTCATTTTCTCCTCCTGATATGTACATGGGTGTAGTTTTGAAAAGAACAGAACCAAATGCTACGCAGCTTACCGCTGTGCAATGTGGCGCTTCCTTCTGCTTTTACCAGTATATGTGCTGTGTTTTGCCAATATCATCAATACTTAAATATTTAAAACGGCTGGCACATATAGTGTAGTGTTGAAATAAATGGAGGTAATGAAAATGAAAAAAGAAAGCTTAAAAAAGGTAATAGCTTGGGGCGCTGTGTTTTTCACCGGGTTTTTAATTATTTTAATGCAGCAGCAAGCGCCAGTAATTGCTCAGGGAATCCGCAGCGGGCTGGCTTTGTGCGGCAATACCGTAATTCCTTCCCTGTTCTGTTTTATGGTTCTCACAAATTTTATGACCGCAACACGCCTAGGGGAATACTGCTCCCTGCCCTTTTACCCTATTGCCAAATACATATTTCATGTAGACCCTAAAATGGGTTCTATTATTTTAATGAGCTTTTTAGGCGGCTATCCCATTGGAGCAAAGGCTGTGGGAGAATTAGTAAAAAGAAAACAGATTTCCCCCGCAACCGCCAACAGGCTCCTTTCTTTTTGCTGCAATGGGGCGCCTTCTTTTGTTATTACCGCTGTTGGAATGGGTATGCTGCACCGTTGGGAAACCGGTTTGCTGCTTTACTGCGCCCAGGTGATCAGCAGTGTTATAATTGGCGTTCTTGTTTCTATTGGAAAAAAGACAGAATATTATGCCTCCCCTGCCAAAGGGGGGCTTTCCTTAGGCGATGCCTTTGTAGATTCGGTCAATTTTTCCTCCATGGCTTTGCTGCAAATGTGCGGTTTTATTTTACTGTTCCAGGCTGTTGTTGCTGTTGCGGTACAGTTGCTGGGCAGCAGTATGGAAACTGTATTTTTATTGGGGCTGTTGGAAGTAACCACTGGCTGTGTTACAGCCGCCCAACAGACAGGCCCGTGGGTATTGCCTGCAATTTCGTTTTTTTTGGCCTTTGGTGGGTGCTCCGTATTATTTCAAATACTCAGCTTGCTAAAGGGTACAGGGATAAATGCCAGCCGCTTTTTTACCTTCCGTTTTATTCATGGGGCTGCGGCCAGTGGGGTATGTATTATACTAATGCGCCTGTTCCCGCAAATAGCTGCTGCAGCCCACAATTTTTCGTCCGCTGTGCCTGTTGCTAACAGCAATACTCCTTTTACTACCTTGTGTTTTATGGGCATGTGCAGCATATTGCTCCTTAACACAAAGGCTTGCTGCAATGAAAAAATACTTCACAACCGCAGAGATACGCCAAAATAAGAGGCTGTCATTGCACAAAATGAAAGTTTGGAATGGAGCCTATCAGTTTTTAGGCTTGCTATAAAACTTAGCCTCTCTGCTATGGTGGGAATTGTTTGCACATTAACTTTTTTTGTGCATTGGGCAAAACAGGGCGGGAATCATTTGTGCGAAACGAAACTGTATAAACGCCCTTTACAAGTTTTTAGGCTTCGCCTGCAAACCTTGGGCAAATTGTCCCATTATAGCCCGTATCTGCCTGCACATTAAATTTTTAATTATAAACAATAAAAATTGGTTTTATCATAGCTTTTTATTCTGATTTTTGGTAAAATAATAGTGGAAATATCCGCTATTGTTTTTAGCGTGCAAAATATACGGCAACTGCCAAAGGCCTGTGCTTATGCTGGGCCTGCGTTACAGAAGAAGGGACTTTTATGATATTTAGGGTAAAACTATTTGGCGCAAGAATAGACCCAGCCTGCGAATACTGCAGGCATGGGCAAGCATCCCAAGATGGGCAGATGATATTGTGCAGGAACAAAGGCATTGTGGCTCCCTATTACAGCTGCCGCAAGTTTTTTTATTGTCCTCTGAAACGAATACCGAAGCCCCGGCCCAAGCTCCTTGAGTTTTCTCCGGAAGATTTTGAATTATAAAAAGTATTGGTGGGTTTTATATGAAAATTGCAGTGCAAAAATCACTATCGGCAATGCTGATTGCAGTTTTGCTTTTCCCCTTTTCTATTTGTGCTCTGGCTGCCCCCAAAGCGGATAACAATACTGTTGCTGAAACGGACATAAGCTATACCGACAGCCCATATTTTTTAGTGGGCAGCGGCGGACATTTGCAGGGCATGTATGTGGAAAGTGAGTATAATAAGGACTATCCTGCTTTTTCCAACGCCACGGCTGCGGAACTGAATGCCCAGGCAGATGAGGTTCTTTCCTTTGCGGAAAAATATGGGTACGACAGTATTTTCTATTCTGCCGCGCCAGGGTTGTGCGCTATGTACCCTTCCCGTTACTTACCGGAAAGCCCTTTTTTTGTACAAGAGAAAAAGTGGTTTAATTTTTCCGACCCACTAAAGGTTTTGTGTGAAACTGCGGAAGCAAAGCGGCAAAAAGTCTGCGTTGTGTTGGACCCCTTTACCATTGGCAAGGACCTTTCCGCTTTGGAGGACAACCACCCTGCAAAAGAACATTTGGACTGGGTGGTAAAAGCCGGCGACACCTATTACCTTGACCCTACCAACTTAGAGGTACAGCGGCTGGTGCGCAATATTGTAACAGAACTGGTAACAAAATATTCAGTTTCCGGCGTTATGCTGAAAAATATTGAACCCTCTGTCCTATCCAAAACTGCTGACGATTATTATGAAGCGGTAGAAGGCTTAATATACCAGTGCTATCGAGTAACAAAGCAGCAGGCCGCCCCAATTTATTTTGGAATATGCACCAAAAACACAACAGCGGACCCGCCAAAAAGCCAGGAGTTTATTTTAAACCTAGCGAAGGATTCTATTGACTTTATTATGCTGGAAATGGACGCTTCTGTTTCTTCCTCTCAAAACACGTACATGGATTATCTTTCCCGCTGGCAAACTGCCTTGGAGGGCTGCCCTGCCCAGCTGTTTACAATGAACCTGGCAAATAAGCTGACAGCGCCAGTGACCGGTACCGTTTGCTTTGGAGACAGCATGGAAATCAATTATCAGCTTTACGCCAATGTACTCAATGGGATAAATGGCTCGGTAATTTATTCCTACCAGGATTTAAAGTTTAATTCCTACCCCCTTGCCAACGACCTTACTACCATCCCCAAAAGCCCAGGAAAAGGGGCAACCTTGCTGCAATACCCTGCGTCTTCTGGTATTTTTCTTTCTGAAAACGAATCCATTGTATTTACCCAGGAAAGCAGGTACTATGTTTCCGGCTTATGCGACCCCAGCCAGCCTTTAACTTTAAATGGGGAAACACTTCCAAAGGTTTCCCCTTATGGCGGTTTCGGTGTTATGCTTCCTGTACAAAAGGGAGTAAATACCTATTTATTTGAGCAGGAGAAATTCAGTAAAAAGTTGATTCTTGTTTCTTCTACCAATGCAAATGTGCAAACCAGTATCAGTGATATTCAGCCGGACAGTGTTTTTCCTAAAACAAACCAATCAGTAACAGTCGGCGAAACAATTACCCTTTCCTGTGTAGCGCCCTATGGCGGCAGTGTAGAAGCCCGTTTTAATGGAACAACTTACCACATGTCCCCGCAGACCCTTCCGCTGGAGCAGCAAGTGCCAGGCACCCCTGTTACCTATTCTGTTACAGTACCTATTGAGCACCAAACCTCTACCCAAGTTACCAATTTGGGGAAGGTTTCTTATGTGCTTACTTACCAGGACTTCACATCAAAATACCGTTCCTTGGGGGAATATTATGCTGTTGGCTCCAGCAGCCGGCTGGCGGTAGAAGTAAATGCTTCCCTTGGCCGCGTATACCGCAGCAGCCAGGAACATCAGCTTATGGGGAACTTCCAGTACGGCACCCAGGACTTTGTCAGCAATATTGCAGGTGACTATTATCATCTTGCCTCTGGAGGGTATATCCATAAAAATGACGCATCTATTATAGAGGGTTTTATCGATATTGAAAAATCTGTACAAAATGTTGGAATACAGTCCACACCAAAAGGTGAAAATTTTATTTTTGTTGGCAGCAGCGGTGTTCCCTACTATACTTCTTACGACCCTGTATCCCACATTCTCACCCTTACTTTGCATAACCTTTCGGAAATGCCCCGCAGTTTAGCCCACTTAAACAGCCAGCTTTTTCAAAAAATCAACGTAACCGCCAACACAGATAAAGGTATTATGACAATACAATTTATTATGAAGGATGGACAAGCCCTGTGGGGATACAATGTTTCCTTAAAGGATGGCAACTTAATTTTACAGTGTAAAGGAAAGCAAACGGTTTCCACTACAGAAGGAAAGCCCCTGGAAAACATCACTGTTGTTTTGGACCCAGCCCATGGCGGGCGGGACATTGGCGGGGTTGGCTTAATTGGTAACTTGGGGCCGTCGGAAAAAGACATCAACCTCTCCTTGTCCTATATGTTAAGCAGGCGGCTGCAAAGCTTAGGTGCTACCGTGCATCTAACTCGTTCGGAGGATGTTTCCCTGCCAAGTGAGGACCGTATTTTGTACAACGAATTTCAGGATGCGGACTTTTTTATCTCCCTGCAAACAGATGCAGTAACAAAAAAACAGGACGGTAACCGCTTTTATGGGTTGCAGGTTTATTATGATTCCGAATTTTCAACCTTACTTG
>CAJTSZ010000009.1:0-12929 GCA_910578755.1 uncultured Oscillospiraceae bacterium
TGGTATAATTGGCGGTTTCGCCGGTTGCAACAGCTGGCAACGCCAGCGGGGGCGAGGCGAACGCCACTTGAAATATAATAACGGCTTTGCCGTTATTATACCATGAACACAGCGTGTGAAATGGTATAATTGGCTATGGGGCAGTGAGCAAAGCGAACATTTTGCCCCAGCCATCAAAATATAATAACGGCTTTGCCGTTATTATACTATACTTTTGCCCTAAATGGTATTGTCTTTTGGAAGTGTTTGAGCAACGCCCGAACCTGTCCTTCCCTTTGGACAGGTTCGGGCGTTGTTTTTTACAGCCACTTTTCTAAAAAAGCCATTAAAACATGTTTTTCCAAGGGCTCGCTATGGCCGGGAACTGCAACGGTAAAATCCAATGCTGCCAAAGCATCCTGGAGTTGTTTTGTTTTTTCCAAATCCCTGTAGTGGTTGTTATAAAAATCATCCCCATAAATATCCCCAATAAATATAACCTTTTCCTCCGGGACACAAGCAACCACAGAGTCATCGCTGTGGACGGAGGGAAGCTGAATACAGCGGCAGGTAATGCCGCCGCAATTTAAGGCCAGTTCCCTGTTTTCCATAACACGGTTTGGCAAAGCCACCGTAATTTCTTCAGTGTTTTTATATTCCGCACAAATATGCTCGTGGGCAAATGGAATTTCCTCCCCGCTTTCCAGCCGGCTTTCCATGGAGGCTGCGTCCCAGCGCCAGCCTGCCCGCCGCTGCAGCTGCCGGGCAGTTTCCCTGCTGGCAATGGTTTCACTGGGCAGGGCGTGCATGGCAAAGGTATGGTCCCAGTGCCAGTGGGTTATAACACAATATTTGGGTCGGGGCATCCCAGATACTTCCAGGTCCTGTTGGTACTCCCCGCTGTGGCGCGGGGAATTCCCTGCATCCACCATAACGGCAAAATCTTCCCCTAAAATATACCCTAAAACAGGGCGGTCGGTTGCCGGGTTACATAGAGTATAAAAATGTGGTCCGAAAATTTTTTAAGTTCCATATATCCCCTTATTCTGTTACAAGGGTATTATTCTTTTACTGCTTTGGTTGCTATGTAGGCTGGGGCATTTAGCTGGTGCAGCCTGCCTTCGCCGGTGGTATCGTGGTAAATATCCTTCAGCACAAAGCCTGCTTTCAGCTGGCCGCCAATTTGTTCCTCTATGGTATGGGAAAACTGGATGCCGTCGTCGTTTTCCAAACACTCCTGGTACAGCTTGGGGTCCTTTAAGGGGTTAAAGGGAAGGGGGTATTTTAGGTTGCCGTCATCATCAAAAAGATAAACAAAGCCGCCATTATCCATGCCTGCCAGCAGGATGCCGCCTTTTTTAAGCACCCGGTAACATTCCCGCCAAATGGGGTACACATCCTCCACATAGCAGTTGGAAACGGGATGGAAAATAAGGTCAAAGCTTTCGTCCCCAAAGGGGAGGGGCTTTGTCATATCTGCCTGTACCAGGTTAATTTTGTAATTTTCCCTGCTTGCCACCAGCTCCTCACTTTCCAGTTGGGCGGGGGAATAATCCAGCACGGTGCATTGAGCCCCCAAAGCTGTAAAAATAGGCATTTGCTGCCCGCCGCCGCTGGCCAGCCCCAACACCTTAGCCCCCTGCATTGGCGGGAACCAAGCCTTTGGCACAGGTTTTGTGGGAGTAAGCAAAACGGACCATTCCCCCTGCTGGGCCTTTGCAAAAACTTCATGGCTAATGGGTTTGCCCCATTCCCAGCCTTCTTTAAATCCAGCTGCCAATAAACTCCATGTTTATGTCTGTATAACTTTTCTCTGTCATTTTCCCGCCTGCTTTCTTTTACTATTTCCTTTTGGCCTTTCCTTTTTGAAAATGGCCAATTTAAAATAACAGCCCCAATGAAAGCGTTTTTTCATGGGGCTGTTTTATACTCCTTAAAAAGGATTAGCCAAGGGTAATGCCTTCCGGCAGGTATTTATCAATGGCTTTTTGGTTGTATTCAATTTCCAGGCTCTGGGCGTACTGAGCGATATATTCCTGGAATTCCTCGGACTTTAATTCCTCCAAAATCCTGGTGGACATTGCTTCAAAATCTGCCGGATCCGCCATGGGGTCCGCTTTATAAACAATAGCGAAGTAGGTGTCGGTTTCAACAAGGGTAGGCTGGTTCATTGGGCCGTCCTTTAAAAAGGTGATAATTTCCGGCGGAACCTGCTCGTTATTTAAGTCCACCAGGCCAAAGATTTTTTGGCCCTCCTCCACTGTTTGGCCCTGGGCTGCTTTATATTCGTTAACAAGGTTTTGGAATGCTTCCTCGGTGGTAATATCCTTGGCGCGGAGCATCCATTCGTCTGCGCTGGATTTGGCAGCAGTCAAGGCGGTATTTTCTATTTCTTTAGCCATTTGCTTTTCTTCCTCTGTGGCGTTTTCCGCTACTTGGGATTTTTCCGGCTTACCAAAGGTAAACAGGCCTGCTTTTGCATATTGTTCCTGGTATTTTGTTTTAACTTCTTCTGTGGGAACTGCCTTTTCCCCGCCTTCCCCGTAAAGGGCTAGGAAAATTTTCTCGGAAAGGGCTGCTGCTTGGGAAAGCATTTCTACGGATTTTTTAGCAATGCCGTTTCTTTCGTACAGGGAGCCCTGCTGGTTCCATGTGGCGTCAACGGCATCCTTAATTTCTTTCTTTTCTTCCTCGGTTAAGGTGATGCCCATTTCTTCCGCCTTGGACATAAGGGCTATGGTAGAGGTTACGTTTTCTTTGGCGGTTTCCTGAATCATTTCGCTGATGGTTTTGCCGCTTTCACCGGTTTCGCTGAGCACAGCTTTATCGTTGCCGCCAACCATCAGCATGACATTGTAATAGTCCTGAAGCATACCGGTAAGGTACACCCCTACAGGGATTTCCAGGTCGCCGCAGCGGGCGATCCATTTGGTATTGGAAAAGGAACAGCCTGCAAAGGAAAGGGTCATTACCGCGGCAAGGCAGGCAGCCCCCAACTTTTTATAAAACTTCATCTTAATTTGGTCCTCCTGTTTTTTGTTTACTTTTTCCATGTTTTCTATCGTTTGACAAGGGTTAACACGGTTTTTCAAGGTTAAATCACCTGGCTATGGCATTTTTTGAGCTGTTTTTGGAGTTTTGCAACATACGAAATCTACACGTTGCGCAAAAGACCAGCTACCAGTTCTGCGAAAAACTCCAAAGGACCTGCCAGTGTTCATAAATAGGGGCTGGCAAGGCCGCAGGATGCAGGCGGGCTGACGCCCGCCAAAGCCGAGAACGCAGTTCAGCCCCTATTTAGGGGCGCGGGCAGGCGGGTTTACCCTTGTTAAGCGATGGTTAGCTTAAACGTGCAAAAAAAGCACAATTTATTAGGTATTGTACACTATTTTTTCTGAAAAGTAAACTAACAAAATGTTAACGGTGGTTTTTTTGCGGGGGAGCAAGCCCCGCGCCTGATTTTTGTAGGGCCTACAGTTCCACAAGACAAGGATCGCCACAGGGGCGGCAGCCCCTATTTTCCTATGTGTACGGTTGCCGTTTCCCAGCCACCAGCGCCATCGGCAACGGTCAGGGTTACAGCGTTCCCCTGCCAGGTGAGCTCATATTGCCCGGCGCAAATGGGGCAGTAGCCGTCGTCGGTGATAATCTCCTTCCCATAGCGGATGAGGAAAGGGTTCACCCGTTCATGAATATGCACTTTCCCGGCAATCGGGCTGATATTTTCTGTCACCACAATGGTATACTTCCCGTCCGGCGAGGTGAAGGTATGGCGGCACTCGCCCTGATGGAAAAAGGTACAGGTAAAGTTCCAGCACCATACCAGGGCTATTATACCAAGGGCGGCAGCAGCCAGCGCCAGCTTATTTGTCCATCGTTTTTCCGTTTCCCGGTAGTGAAGGATTGCCAAAGCAATGACGCATACCGCCCCAAGCCGGTTCAACACCTGCTGTATGGCGAAGGGCGTCCCTTCTGTTCCAAGGAGCACATCATAATTCTGCACCCAAATTGCAAATACCACCCAGGGGAACACCAGCCACAGCCCCAGGTAAGCATACAGCCATTTTTTCCACTTCATCCTTATGCTGCCTTTCCGCCGTATTCGGTTAAACGGCTTCCTCCATAGCCCCCAATGCCAGGGACATGGTATCTGTTGGTTTTTCCCCGGGGGCAATGCGCACGGCTAAGTAAGGCTTGCTGCCGGCGTTCACCATAACCCTGCCCTTTAGGCGGGAGGCCAGCAAGCTGGCCCGCTGCATATCAAAGGCTTCTTGGCGGAAAATAAGGCTGTCCCCCTTTTGGGAAATTTCGCACACGCCCATGCGGGCGGCGGTGTTGCGCAGCAGGGAAACATCCACCAGGCCCTTTACCGCCTCCGGCGGGTCGCCAAAACGGTCGATCAGCTCGTCCAGCACATCCAGGGCGTCGGCCTTGGTTTCAATAGAAGCAATTTTTTTGTAAATATCAATGCGCTGGGCCAAGTCCTCAATGTATTTTTCCGGGATATGGGCCCCAATGCGCACATCCACCAAACATTCCTCCGCCTTGTGGGCCACAGGCTCGCCCCGGCCGGCGGCAACCGCCTCGGAAAGGAGCTTCAGGTACATTTCGTAACCCACAGCCTCCATGTGGCCATGCTGCTGGGCGCCTAAAATATTGCCTGCCCCCCTAATTTCCAAGTCCCGCATGGCAATGCGGAAGCCGGAACCAAAGGTGGTAAATTCCCGAATGGCCTCCAGCCGCTTTGTGGCCACATCCGTAAGGGCCTTGCCCCTGGTTACCGTAAGGTAGGCAAAGGCCCGGCGGCTGGACCGCCCCACCCTGCCCCGTATTTGGTACAGCTGGGAAAGGCCCAGGCGGTCGGCGTCCTCTATAATTAAGGTGTTGCAGTTGCTGATATCCACGCCGGTTTCAATAATGGTGGTACACACCAGCACGTCTACCTCGTGCTCCAGCATTTTTTTCCACACCTTGGAAAGCTGTTCCTCGCTCATTTTGCCGTGGGCCGTAACAATGCGGGCCTCCGGCACAAACTGGGCCAGCTGGGCGGCGCAGTGGTCAATATTTTCCACCCTGTTGTGCAAATAAAACACCTGGCCGCCCCGGCGCAGCTCCTTGCGGATTGCCTGGGCCAAAATGCCCCAGTCGTGCTCCATAACATAGGTTTGCACCGGCTGGCGGTCCTGGGGGGCCTCGTCAATGGTGGACATATCCCGTATGCCGGACATAGCCATATTCAGCGTACGGGGAATGGGCGTTGCGGAAAGGGTGAGCACATCCACATTGTTGCGCATTTCCTTAAATTTTTCCTTATGGGCCACGCCAAAGCGCTGCTCCTCGTCAATAATGCACAGGCCAAGGTCCTTAAACCTTACATCCTTTTGCACAAGGCGGTGGGTGCCAATAACAATATCGATTTGCCCCCGGCGCAGTTCTTCCAGCACCTGTTCCGATTCCCTTTGGTTGCGAAAGCGGGAAAGCAGGTCCACCTTTACGGGGAAGCCCTCCATACGGCTGCGGAAGGTTTGGTAATGCTGCCACGCCAGTATGGTGGTGGGTACCAGCACGGCGCACTGCTTGCCCTCCATAACGCACTTAAAGGCGGCCCGGATGGCAACCTCTGTTTTGCCAAAGCCAACGTCGCCGCAAAGCAGGCGGTCCATGGGGGTGCTGCGCTCCATATCCCGCTTAATTTCATCAATACAGCGCAGCTGGTCGTCGGTTTCATCGTAGGGGAAGCGGCGTTCAAAATCCGCCTGCCAGTCCGTATCCTCCCCAAAGGCATAGCCCTTGGCCTCCATGCGCTTGGCATATAATTTAATCAGTTCGTCGGCCATATCCTTTACGGCCTTTTTTACCCGGGCCCTTGTTTTGCTCCACTCGGCGGAGCTTTACGGCGCTTTCCTCCCTGCCGCCAATGTACTTTGTCACCAAATCCAGCTGGGTAACGGGGACAAAAAGGGTATCGGTGCCGGCATAGCGTATTTTAATGTAGTCCTTTACCACGCCGTGGATATCCCGTTTTACAATACCTTCAAAAATACCGATGCCGTGGGAAACATGGACCACATAGTCCCCAATGTTTAAATCGGAAATATTTTTAATGTTAGCCCCTTTTTTCTGCTTTACCGCCTTGCGCTTTACCTGGCTGCCCCGGGTGTGGGTGAGTATTGCCAGCTTAATTTGGGGGTAATCCGCCCCGGCGGAAAGGGTGTCCTCCAAAATAAACACCTTGTTTGGCACAGCCTGGGGCACATCCTTTACAAAATCTGCCGAAATGCCCTCCTTTTGCAGGTCGCCGGCCAGGGCCTGGGCGGAACGCTGAGTACCGGCAAACAGCACGCAGCAATAGCCGGCCCCCAAATAATCCTCCATATCATCCTTTAAAACGGCAAATTCCCCACTCCAGGAGGAAAGCTGCGTGGCAGTAACATTGATAACATCCCGCACCACCACCTCGCTTACCAGGCGGGTAAAGGTATCCAGCAGCAGGCTGTCCTGGCGGGCAATGCTTTGGCAAAGGCTGGTAAAATCCCGGTAAAAGGTGCTGCACCCCCGAAACAGAATACCGTCCTCCATAAGCACCTGCACATCCTCATAGTGCTGGTCCAGCACTGGCTTCAGGGCCTCCTTGCAGCTGATGGGCTCGCACAAAAAGGCTATGGCCTCCGGCATATAATCAAACAGGGTTTCTGGAGTTTGGTACAACAAGGGAAGGTAACGGTCAATGCTCACCGGGTTTAGTCCGGCGGCCAGCCGTTCCTGATCCTTTTCCAAATGCTCTTTGGCCTTGGCCCCTGCTTTTCCGCTTAAACTCCCCTTTGCATTTTCCAGCAAGCTGGAAAGCTTTTGGGGGGATTGGAACAAAACCTCCCTTGCAGGGGGCAGGGTTACCTGTTCCAAAGGCTCCTCCCGGCGCTGGGTATCCACCTTAAAGGTGGAGATGGAATCCACCAAATCGTCCCAAAATTCAATGCGGATGGGGTCGGCGCTGTCCGGGGGGAACACATCCAAAATGCCGCCTCTGCGAGCAAACTGGCAGGTCCCCTCCACCTGTTCCCGCCGCTGGTAGCCCATAGCCGCCAAGGAAGCTATCATTTCCTCCAGGCTGTGTTCCTCATCAGCAGCAATGGTTAAAACAGAACGCTCCAATATTTGGTGGGGGATAGTAAGCTGGCTTACCGCCTCTACAGAAGCCACCACCGTTTTCACCTGGCCCCTTAGCAGCCCACTGAGCACCTTGAGCCGCTGGTGTTCGTACTCGGCGGAGGCGCCGTCCACATCCATAAGCACAAAGTCCCGGGCAGGGTAGTAGTGGGCCGGCTGGCCGGAAAGCACTCCAATATCCTGGGCCATTTTCATGGCTGTATTTTCGTCCCGCACCACCACCAAGGCCCTGCGGCCCATCTGGGCCGCCAAGGAGGCAATAAAGTGGCTTTTGTGGGCATCTGCCATACCTGTCACGGAAATAGGGGTTTTCCCCTCCGTTATGGCTTGTTTTATTCTTTGATATTCCTGTAATGGCTCCAGCAGTGTGGGTAAGCCTTTCATTGCTGTCCTCCTTTATGTACTTGACCTGTTAAAAAACAGGAATTTTTGTTTGACTTTTTCAAACCCATGGGGCCTGTGAAAGGGGGAAAAGCCTATTGGGGGAGCCCCACTTTCCAGCGCGCCATACCTTCTAACTGTTAAATTGGTTCATGGCCTTGTCTATCTGCCCCAAAAGCACCAGGCGGGCGGCCTCCCAGGCGTTGTTAAAGGTGGCGTCCAGGGTTTTCAGCTCTGCTTCGGTAAATTTGCTCAGCACCCAGGCGGCCAAGTCATAATCCGGGTGGGGCTTGTTGCCCACACCCACTTTAACGCGGGGGAAGGTGTCCTTGCCGGTAAGGTAGATAATATTTTTCATCCCATTATGGCCCCCGTCGCTGCCCTTGCGGCGGATGCGCATTTTTCCTACATCCAGGGAAATATCGTCGTAAATAACCAGCACCTTTTCCGCCGGGACCTTGTAAAACTGCATGGCCTCCTGCACTGCCTGGCCGGAAAGGTTCATGTAGGTGGTGGGCTTCATTAACAGCACCCGTTTCCCCTCTATTTCCGCCGTCCCGCACATGGATTTATACTTTAGCCGTTCCATGGGGCAGCCGGCCTTTTGGGCAATACGGTCTATGGCCATAAAGCCGGCGTTGTGGCGGGTTTGATGGTACTTTGCCTCCGGGTTGCCAAGGCCCGCAATAATAAACTCCACCGGGCCGGACATGGCTGGCGTGGAGGGGTATAAACATTCCTTTAATTTTGAAAACATCCTGCTGTTTCTCCTTCTTTTTTCTGCCGATGCAATATACAAACAGTATAAATGTATTGAAATATCCTAACTTTTTCGGTACTCGCCCCGCTTATCCCGCCAAAACAGAGCAGGACAGCTCGCTGCCCCGCCCTGCTTTGGTGTTTTTCTATTCCCTTTTTATGTTTGCCGGCCTACTTCTGGCTTTTCCCTGCCATTGCTTTTTCCCTGTGCTTTGCAATCCAACCTGCAATATTTACCTGCCGTGCCCGGGCAATGCCCAAAGCCCCTGCCGGAACTTCTTCTGTTATGGTGGAACCGGCCGCTGTAAAGGCCCCTGTTTTCACTGTCACCGGCGCCACCAGGTTGGTGTTGCAGCCAATGAAGGCGTTATCCTCAATAACTGTACGAGCCTTGGTGTAGCCGTTATAATTGACGCAGATGCAGCCGCCGCCCATATTTACATGGGCCCCCATGTCTGTATCGCCAACATATGTTAAATGGGCCACGCTGCTGCCCTCGCCCAAAAGGGAGTTTTTAACTTCCACAAAGTTACCGATTTTTACTTTATCCCCTAAGGTGGAGTTTGGCCGCAAATGGCTGTTTGGCCCAATGCGTACCCCGTTGCCCACGGCGGAGGCTTCAATAAAGGAGGAGTGGATTGTGGAGCCATCGCCAATGGTACTGTTTTCCACCACGGTGTTTGGGCCAATTTGGCAGTCCTCCCCAATGATTACCGCGCCCTTCAGCTGTGTGCCCGGGTGAATAGTGGTGTCCTGCCCAACTTGGGCCTTTGGGGAAATAACAATGCCATCTGTACTGTAGATGTTTACCCCGTTTTCCCACAGGCGCTCTATTTCCCGCCGGTTGGCCCTGCGGTTAATTTCCAGCAGGTCCCCCCTGGTTTCAAACAGGCACAGCTCCTCAAGGGTGGCTGCAAAACAGGGAGCCTCTGCTGCCGCAAAGGCTTCCACTGCATTTTCCGCCCTTTTCAAACGGGCTGCCAACTCTTTTCCGGCAAACCAGGCTGCCCCAGTATTTTTCCCCATTAGGGAAATGGCTGCCGCCAAGGCGGATTGTTCCTTATAAAACGCAAAGGCCTTTTCCAAAAGGGCGCTTTCCATAATAAAAACATCCCCAGGCAGCACCAGCACATCCTTTGTTTGGCCAATTGCTTGGGCGGTTTGTTCCAAAGAAGTAAGGGTTTTTACCCCTGCAGCCGCCACAACCTGCTCTATTTTATCCTGCCCCGGCTGGGCCAGCACCACAACCTGGTCTATCCCTATTTTTTGGCAGAATTCCACTGCCCACAAAACCATTGGCTGGTACAGTACCTCCTCCATTGCCTTTGGATATTTGGAATGGATACAGGCTCCATCCTCTGCCGCCAAAACCACGGCCATTTTTTCTGTATTCAAGCAATACTCCTCCCACATAGGCACTTGTTGGGCAAGCTCCATTATTAACACAATTATTATTGCAACTTTTCCCGGTTTTTTCAAGGGGGAAAGGGACGAAAAATAGTTAGAGAGAAAAAAATTATCTTTTATTTTACTTTGCGGAATACGCTTGCAAACAGTTGCGGCAGCAGCCCAGGCATAGCTGCCCATCCAATACATATTTTCCTAATTTTATCATAAAAATAAAAGTACCCGCTAATTTATATCGCATTTACACAAAAATATTGAAAAATATCATTTTTACTATAGCTATTTTGCAAAATTGTGCTATAATAGACTCAAAGCATTATTGTGTAATTCGCATAACTTGTAAACCTTTTCTGCATCTTTATTGTTTTATTTTTCACAAAGTTTTTTTCATGGAGGTTTTGTAATGAGCCACAAGTATGTTTATCTCTTTTCTGAAGGCAACGGCAAAATGCGTGAACTGTTAGGAGGCAAGGGCGCCAACCTGGCCGAAATGACCAACCTTGGCATGCCTGTGCCCCAAGGGTTTACCATTACAACCGAGGCCTGCACCCAATACTACAATGACGGCAAAAAAATCAACGACGAAATCCAGGAAGAAATTTTCTCCTACCTGGCTAAGCTGGAGGAAATTTCCGGCAAAAAATTTGGCGATGTAAAGAACCCTCTCTTGGTTTCTGTTCGTTCCGGTGCCCGCGCTTCCATGCCTGGCATGATGGACACTATCCTGAACCTGGGCCTGAATGACGAAGTTGTGGAAGGCTTCGCCGCGCTGACCCAGAACGAGCGCTTCGCTTACGATTCCTACCGCCGGTTTATTCAAATGTTCTCCGACGTTGTAATGGAAGTTCCAAAACATAACTTTGAAATTATTATTGATGAAATGAAAGCCGCCAAAGGCGTGAAACTGGACACCGAACTGGACGCCGGCGACTTAAAGGAAATGGTAAACCGCTTTAAAGCTTACTATAAAGAAGTAAAAGGTTCCGACTTCCCCTCCGAACCCCGCCAGCAGCTGCTGGAAGCTGTAAAAGCCGTATTCCGTTCTTGGGATAACCCCCGCGCCATTTACTACCGCCGCATGAACGACATCCCCTCCTCTTGGGGTACTGCCGTTAACGTGCAGATGATGGTATTCGGCAACACCGGCAACAGTTCCGGTACCGGCGTAGCCTTTACCCGCGACCCTGCCACCGGTACAAACAAGCTGTTTGGCGAATTCCTGGTAAATGCTCAGGGCGAGGACGTTGTTGCCGGCGTGCGCACCCCACAGGTAATTGACGAACTGAAAAACATTATGCCGGAAGTTTACAACCAGTTTGCCGAAATTGCTACCCGCCTGGAAAAACACTACCGGGATATGCAGGATATGGAATTCACCATTGAAAACGGCAAGCTGTATATGCTGCAAACCCGTAACGGCAAACGTACCGCTGCCGCTGCTGTAAAGGTTGCCTGCGACCTGGTGGACGAAGGTATGATTACCCCGGAAGAGGCCGTTTGTATGGTAGAACCAAAACAGCTGGACGCTTTGCTGCACCCGCAGTTTGACCCCAAAGCCTTAAAGGCTGCCACCGCCATTGGCACTGGCCTTGCCGCTTCCCCAGGCGCTGCCTGCGGCCGTGTTACCTTCTCCGCCGCGGAAGCAGTTGCCGAAGCGCAAAAGGGTGAAAAGGTTATTCTTGTTCGCCTGGAAACTTCCCCAGAGGACATTGAGGGCATGAACCTTGCCCAGGGTATTTTAACGGTTCGCGGCGGTATGACCTCCCACGCTGCCGTTGTTGCCCGCGGTATGGGCCGCTGCTGTGTTTCCGGCTGCGGCGACATTGTAATTCATGAAGCAGAAGGCTACTTTGAACTGGGCGGCAAGAAAATTTGCCGCGGGGATTACATCTCCCTCAATGGCTCCACCGGCAACATTTACGGCGAGGCCATTCCTACCATTGAAGCCTCCGTTTCCGGCGACTTTGGCCGCCTGATGGCCTGGGCTGATAACGCCCGCGCCCTGAAAATCCGCACCAATGCTGATACCCCTCGGGACGCTGCCCAGGCAATTTCCTTTGGCGCAGAGGGCATTGGCCTTTGCCGTACCGAGCATATGTTCTTTGAAGGGCCACGCATTAAAGCTGTCCGCGAGATGATTCTTTCTAAAACAGAGGAACAGCGCCGCGCCGCCTTGGCAAAACTGCTTCCCATGCAGCAGGGTGACTTTGAAGCCATTTACGAGGCTATGGAGGGCCGCCCAGTAACTATCCGCTTCCTGGACCCACCTCTCCATGAATTTGTTCCGCACACCGAGGCTGAAATGCAGGAGCTGGCCGACGAAATGGGCATTACCTTAAACGATGTAAAAAATGTTGTGGATTCCCTCCATGAATTTAACCCCATGATGGGCCACCGCGGCTGCCGCCTGGCTGTTTCCTACCCGGAAATTGCCGAAATGCAGACTACCGCCGTTATCCAGGCTGCTTTGAACGTTTCTGCCAAACACCCAGACTGGAATGTGGTTCCCGAACTGATGATTCCATTGGTTGGCGAAGTAAAAGAATTGGCTTATGTAAAATCTGTAGTAACAAAGACAGCGGACGCTTTAATTCAGGCTGCTGGTTCCTCCATGACCTACATGGTAGGCACCATGATAGAAATTCCGCGGGCCTGCGTAACCGCCGACGAAATTGCCAAGGAGGCCCAGTTCTTCAGCTTTGGCACCAACGACCTTACCCAAATGACCTTTGGCTTCAGCCGTGACGACGCTGGTAAGTTCTTAAATTACTACTACGACAATAAAATTTATGAGACCGACCCATTTGCCAAACTGGATCAAACCGGCGTTGGCAAGCTGGTACAAATGGCTGCAAACCTTGGCCGTCAAACACGCCCCGACTTAAAAGTAGGCGTTTGCGGCGAACATGGCGGCGACCCTGCTTCTGTGGAATTCTTCCACAACATTGGGCTCAGCTATGTTTCCTGCTCCCCATACCGTGTGCCAATTGCACGTTTGGCCGCAGCCCAGGCAGCAATTAAAAACCCAAGAAAATAGGCGAGGCTTATTTTCCCAACAATACAAATCATTGACCCTAATACATACAAAAAGGCCCTGCACCAAACGGCGCAGGGCCTTTTTGTATGTCTAACATCCTGTACAAAATGCAGAAACAGATTTTTTGGGGAAAAATAGGCCAAACTAAACCAAAGCAGGCACAGACTTGGCAGTTCTTCCTGTTTCCTTTTGAACAATA
>CAJTSZ010000009.1:13029-31477 GCA_910578755.1 uncultured Oscillospiraceae bacterium
TTTTTTGTGAACTGCCCATATGTTTTATAACCGTTCACCTTACACTGAGGGCAGGGGTTGACTGCTGTATGTACCTGTCCCAGCTTATTCACTTTCATCAAGGACGCCTTCCATCTTCAATGCCAATTATCAGTAGGTAAAACATGCCTCGTCTTGATTTGAATCAAATGGGTGCAGCCTAAGAGTGGTGATTTTTCCAGTGGGGTTCAGCTTGTACCAGGTATCAACGCCGCTGTCCTGGATGGTATCATCAATATCAAAGGAAATCAGTCGTATACCCTGATCCCACAATCTTTGATAGTCAATCTGGTAAATGTCCTTTTGGTACACATCCGGGATGTAAAGTTGTAATTGCGCATCAGAAAGTGCAGCCAATCCCTGCGATTGCTTAATCCCCCCCGGAATCTGTTGTTTTATGAACTTTTTGAGTCCCATTCTTATTCCTCCTATCCTTCATAGCTTTTTGGTCACTTCAACAAGAAGAAACCCCTGAGTTTGTCCACATCTACGCCCAAGGCCGTTGCAAGGTTCCCGCTTTCTTTGATGATTTCCATATGAAACGCTTCTCCTCAACCGGAAATTCATATGCTTATTTGTCTATTATATTTTGAATATACCTTTTAATCAATATAAATACCCCTTTTTGATGTTTCTTCATGCACATCCACACAGGTAAAATAATCAGGGGGTGTTTACATAGGCTCTTAGAGGTTAGGAGAGGAAATTAGAGAAGAACGTTTCCAAAAAGAAAAACGTTACAGCAAAAGATTTCCTTTGCTGTAACGCATGAGTGTGGCGCTGAAAGCCCCACAAGAAAGTTTTCACAAGTTTGCCTTTGTACTTTTTTAGTAAAGGTGGCAGGCAACAAAGTGGCCTGGTTCCACCTCTTTTAACTCTGGCTTTTTTTGGGAACAAACATCCATACACCTGCTGCAGCGGCCGCTGAACCGGCAGCCGGCCGGCGGGTTCACTGGGCTTGGCACATCGCCGGTGAGCATTACCTTTTGGCGCTGGCGGGAGGCCTTGGGGTCTGCAATGGGCACTGCGGAAAGCAGGGCCCCGGTGTACGGGTGCAGGGGGTTTTTATACAAATCCGCAGAATTGGCAAGCTCCACCAAGTTGCCCAGGTACATAACCGCTATGCGGTCCGAAATATGTTTTACCATGGAAAGGTCGTGGGCAATAAACAGCATGGTGAGTTCCCGCTGTTTTTGCAGCTTCATAAGCAGGTTAATAATTTGAGCCTGAATGGATACATCCAGGGCGGAAATGGGTTCGTCACAGAAAAGGAACTCCGGTTCCACGGCCAAAGCCCGGGCAATGCCAATTCTTTGGCGCTGTCCACCGGAAAATTCGTGGACATTGCGCATGGCGTGCTCGGCGTTAAGGCCCACCATATCCAAAAGTTCCAGAACCATACGTTCCTCCTGGGCCTTGTCTTTGGCCAGCTTATGAATACGTATGCCCTCGGCTACAATGTCGTACACCTTTTGGTGGGGGTCCAGGGAAGCGTAGGGGTCCTGGAAAATCATCTGCACCTTGCCGCTGAAGTCAAACCGTTCCTGCTTGCTTAGGCTGTGGACGTCCTTGCCCTGGTAGGTTACAGTGCCCCCGGTTTTTTCCAGCATACCAATACAGGTTTTGCCGCAGGTGGTTTTGCCGCAGCCGCTTTCCCCCACAATGCCCAGGGTTTCCCCCTTATAAATGACGAAGGAAACATCGTCCACAGCTTTTAATACCCGCTTTCTGCCGGCATTATAGTATTTACAGAGGTTTTTCACCTCCAAATCCACAGGTCGGTTAGACATTGACAGCACCTCCGGTTAAAAATGGCACGTGGCTTACATCGGCCCGCGGGTCGGTAAGCCAGCAGGCAACCTGGTGGCCGTCCCCCAGGTCTGTGTTTTGGGGCATATGCTGGGCACAAATATTCATAGCATAGGGGCAGCGGCTGCAAAAGGCACAGCCCTTGGGCGGCTGAATCATATCCGGGATGGTGCCTTCAATGGTCACCAGCTCCTGCTTACTATCCAAATCCAGCCGGGGCACAGAATTCATCAGCGCCCAGGTATAGGGGTGGCGGGGGTTGTAAAAAATTTCCTCGTTGCTGCCCTTTTCCACAATTTTGCCGGCATACATCACCACAATTTCGTCGGCCATATCGGCAACCACACCCAGGTCATGGGTAATCATAATAATGGCCATGCCCAGTTTTTTTTGCAGTTCCTTCATCAGTTCCAAAATTTGAGCCTGTATGGTTACGTCCAGGGCTGTGGTGGGCTCGTCAGCAATGAGCAGTTTGGGGTTTGTAATAAGGGCGGTGGCAATCATCACCCTTTGGCGCATACCGCCGGAAAGCTCGTGAGGGTATTTGTTCAGGCAGGCTTCTGCATCTGGGATGCCCACCAAGTCCAGCATTTCCTTTGCCTTGCGGCGAATTTCCCCTGTGGGCAGATTATCCTTGTTGTGGTTTTGCAGGTTCTCCATAATCTGCTTGCCAATCATCATAGTTGGGTTGAGGGAAACCAGGGCGTCCTGGAAAATCATAGAACATTCCTTGCCCCGGAAGTGGAGCCACTCTTTCTCGGTAAACTCTAGGATATTTTTTCCCTCATATAAAATTTCACTGCCCTGTTTAATAACGCCGGGCTTTTCAATAAGGCCCAGCAGGGATTTGGAGGTTACCGACTTGCCGCAGCCGCTTTCCCCCACCAGGGCGGTGGTTTTGCCTTTTTCAATATTGAAGCTAATGCCCCGAACAGACTGAACCTCCCCGGCGTATGTGAAGTAAGAAACGGAAAGGTTATTGATATGCACTAAAGGTTCCATAAATTCCTCCTTCCATCGTTTAACAAAGGTTAAAACGGGTTGTGGGGCCGTAGGCCCCTTAAACCCCTGGCCCAAAACTTACAGCGGGATACCTGCTGAATTGGCAGCAAGTTCGCTTTGCGAACTTGTGCGGCTTGCCGCCCCCAAGCCCCTGCATTTGACAGTGCCACTCAACAAAAGGCGGCAAATGGTGTTTGTACAGTGTCACACCCTTCAGTGAAGGGCTGGTTATTTTACAATTTTGGGTTCCAGGGCGCTGCGGAGCACATCCCCTAAAATGTTAAAGCTTAACACTGTAAGCAAAATAAGCAGGCCAGGGTAAACGGCCAAAATAGGCTTATCCAAAATATGCGCCTGGGCCCCTTGCAGCATACTGCCCCAGGAGGCGTTGGGGATGGAAATACCCAGGCCTAAAAAGCTGAGGGAGGATTCAGAAAGGATTGCACTGGCTACCCCCAGGCTGGCCGCCACAATAACGGGGCCCAAAATATTGGGCAGGATATGCTTTACCGCAATGACAAAGCTGTTGGCCCCCAGGTTTTTGGAGGCATGGACATAATCGCGCTCCTTGAGGGACATGGTTTCCGCACGGGTAATGCGGGCCACCGAGGCCCAGGAAAACAGGCTTAAAACGGCAATCAGGGTGGTCATGCTGGGCTTTAAAAAGGTGTTTAAAACCACCATGAGCAGCATACTGGGCAGGGCCAGGAAAATATCGGTAAAGCGCATAAGGAGCATATCCAGCTTGCCGCCAATGTAACCGGAAAAAATGCCGATGGTGGTGCCAATAAACACTGTAACCAGCATTGCAGCAAAGCCCACGGTGAGGGACACCCGCCCGCCATAAAGGGCGCGGGTAAAGTAGTCGCGCCCAAACTCATCACAGCCAAAGGGGTGCTGGAGGGATGGGGGGGCAAACTTACTGGCTAAATCCAGCTTATTGGGGTCGTAGGGGCTGAAAGGCGCCAGCAGGCAGGCTACAATAATAACAGCAAGGAAAGCACAGGCGAAAACAGCCATGGGATTGGATCGAATTTCCTTACCAATACTTTTCCAGAGGCTGTAGTGGTACACGGTACCCAAATCCTTTTCCTTTTTCTCCAAGGGTGCAAAGGAAGCTTGGTCAAAAACAATTTGATTATCCATTGGCAGTATCTATCCCCCTTTTAATTCTTGGGTCGGCAAAGGAATACAAAATATCGGCCACAAAGTTGCCCATAACCAGGATGAAGCCGGAAAGCATAATATAAGCCATAATAATTGGGTAATCCCGCTTGCCAATGGCTTCCATGGCAAAGCTGCCAATACCCGGCCAGCCAAACAGGCTTTCAATAATAAAAGAACCGCAGACCAGGGAGGCCATATTCATGCCTACAATGGTAATAATGGGCAGCAGCGTATTTTTAAGCACATGGCGGAACAGGATGGTAACTGATGATGTACCCTTGGCCTTGGCCGCCAGCACATACTCTTCCGCCAGCTGGCCGATGGTGTTGGCCCGCACATACCGTACCTTAGAGGCCATAGAGCCTAAGGCCATGGTGAGCACCGGCATAATCATATGCTGGAAGGTATCCAAAGGGGTGTTTACCCCAACGCTGTGCATACCGGAGGAGGGCAAAACATGGAGGATAGCTGTAAACAGAATAATGAGCAGCATACCGAAATAAAAGGAAGGAATGGACATACCAAAGTAGGCAAAGCCGCTGATGGCGTTATCCACCCAGGTATTTTTTTTGTAGCCGGCAATAAGCCCCAGGGGGATGGACAGCGTTAGGGAGGTAAGCAGGGAAACCCCCATGAGCAGAATGGTAGAGGGCAGCCGCTTCGTCAGCATAGGCATAACCGGGGTT
This sequence comes from uncultured Oscillospiraceae bacterium, assembly GCA_910578755.1. Classification (GTDB taxonomy): domain Bacteria; phylum Bacillota; class Clostridia; order Oscillospirales; family Ruminococcaceae; genus Negativibacillus. Next base: position 17,712 of record CAJTSZ010000009.1, read on the forward strand.
TTGTAGGAGAGAGAAACGCCGAAGTTCCCCTTTAAGGCTTCCGAGAGCCAGGCTAGGTACTGCTCCGGCATACTTTTATCCAGCCCCAGCTTTTCAATAATAATGGCCTTTTCTTCTGCTGTCATATCCTCTGTAATGTAGGAGGAGGAAATGTCGCCGGGGGCCAGGTCAATAATGGCGAAGGAGAAAAAGGAGATAAGCAGCATAACAATAAGCACCTGCGCCACCTTTTTAAGGCAATATTTAACCATGGGGTTTTTCCTTTCTACAAATGTTTTGTTCTTGAAAAAAGCTGCCCTTAAGTCAAGGGCAGCTTGAAAACAGTGATTAGCCGTTTACGGAAATGCCCAGGTAGTCAATAAATTCTGGTACAATTGGGCTGCAATCCAAGCCGGTCACGTTTTTCTGGGAAACAATTACATAGTTGGTGTAGGTGAGGGGGTAAATGCGGTGCTGGGCCAGGGCAAGCTCTACTACTTCATCGGCCAGCTTTTGGGCTTCCTCTTGGGTGGTGGCGGTGTTTACCTTCAAAGCCAGTTCACCGCAGGTAGGGGTGAGGCCCCAGGCGTTATCGGCCTGGTTCAAGTAAGAGTAAGCCTGGTTTAAGGTGTTGCCTTTCATGGAGTCCCAACCGTTGGTACCCAAGTCCCAGGTAAGTTCCTGGCCGTTTTTGCCGTAGGAGGATACAGCAAAGAACCTTGGGAAGAAGGAAGAGGAATCCATGCCTTCAATGTTCAGTGTAACTCCGATTTGGGCCAGCTGCTGCTGGAGAACAACGGCAACAGCCTCCATATTTGGACGGTCTGCATTGTAGATGTAGGTGAGGGTCATACCTTCCAGTCCCGAAGATTTTGCCAGTTCCTTGGCTTTTTCCAGGTCATAAACATAGTCTGGTGTTTGGGGGTTATAGAGGCTGATTTCGGGGGTGAGGATGGAGTTGGGGTTGGTGGCAAGGTCGGTGGTGCCGTAAGCGCCATCAATAACCTCGTCGCCGTTAATGGCGTAGAACAGGGCTTCGCGCTGGGCATCGTTCAGGTTGGCTGGGCCATATGGGTTTACTTGCAGGTAGTTCAAACGGGCTTCGGGGAAGGAATAGATATTGTATTTATCCCCCTGGGCTTTATATTTTTCCAGCTCGTCAACGGTGGTAATTCTCATATAGTCAATTTCACCGTTTTCAAAGGCCACTGCTTTGGTGGAGCCGGAACCAATTACCTTCATAACAACCTTTTTCACTTGTGGGGTACCTCTGTAATAATCGTCCCTAGCGGTGCAAACAAAGCTGTCCTCGCTGATTTCGGTTACTGTATAGGCGCCGGAGGTTACAAAGTTGGGGCTGCTGTAATACTCGGTGGAGTTTTCCAAAGCCGCCGGGTCACCGTTAAACACATGGCTGGGGTATACGTTCATGCCGGAAAGGGTGATAATAAAGTAGTTGTATGCCTCCGGCAGCACAAACTGGGCGGTTTTTTCGTCAATCATATTCACGGTACCTTCTACACCGTTAACACGGGCATAACGGTTGTAGCCGTATTTGTGAACAGAATAATCGATGCAGAATTGAATATCCTTTGTGGTAATGGGGGTGCCGTCGGACCAGTTGGCGTCATCACGGATGTGAACGGTGTAGGTTTTGCCATCTTCCGAAATTTCCAATTTATCTGCCAGGTAGTAGTCCAACCCGCCTTCCAGGTTTTCGATGAAAAGCTTATCATATAATGGGCGGGTCATAGAGGTATAGTCGTCCGAACCGCCGGAATGCGGGGCCAGGGTATTGGGCATATAGCTGATAGCAATGGTAAAGGTGTCCTTTTGCACTGCAGGTTCCGCAGGTTTTTGGGTATCCCCTTCTGTGGTGCCTTTATTTTCGGCATCAGCAGTTGGGGTGCTTGGGGTGGCAGCGCTGTCACCTGGCGTTGCTTCGCCAGAACTGCAGCCCGCCATAGACAACACCATGGCAGAAGCCATAAGCAGGGCTAAAAATTGTTTTTTCATAGTAGTTCCTCCATACATTTGTTCCATTCCTGGTTTGGATACTGTGTTAACGGTTTGTTTACAAGCCCATTATAATGACTTTTTTCGCAAAAGCAAATTGAAAAAATCTATTTATATTATACATTTTTTGGTTACTAATTTGCGCAATATATACAATAAAGTTGTGGTAATTTTTCTGATTAAATAGGAACTATTGTTAAAACCACTGCCCTGTGGCTGCTAAGGCGCCGGATAATTATAGATAAATTTTATTACTGGCCCAAGGTTCTTTTGTTGTTGGAAGCATTTGGCCGCTTCCAAGCCCCATGGCCTACCCGGCCGGAGCCCCATTCTTTTAACGAGAAAAGAATGGGGCCTAGGGTTTTAGGGGCAAAACCCCCAAAAACAAATATTTACAAACAGGCAACACTTTCCCCTGCCTTTTCTGCCATAATAAAGGAAGCTTAAAAAGAATGGAGCCCAAAACCCATGGAACAACATTCCCCTTTCCCAAATAAAAAGGAGCTTTTGGCCATTGCTGGTATTTTAGCCTTGGCTTTGGGCCTTTTTTTTGTTTTTTCTGCAATACAGCAAAAAAACGCCCCATACTGCGTGGCGCACATCATAATTAACGGCAGTGAAGTGCAGGCCATTGACCTAAACCAGGCCCCGGACCAAACCATAGACCTTGAGCCCCTTTGGGGTGTGCCTGCAGTACTGGAAATAAAGGAACACCAAATCCGCTTTGCTTCCTCCAACTGCCCAGACCAAATTTGCGTTAACGGCGGTTTTATTAACAAGGAGCTGCAAACCTTAGTTTGTATGCCCAACCGCGCTGTTGTTGCTATTGACAGTGCCCCCACACCATAGAAAAACACGGCTGGGAGTTTTACTCCCAGCCGTGTTTTCTTATTATTCCACCAGCCGTTTTGTTTTCCACTTGCCGCTTTTCCAGCGCAGGAACATGGCCGCGGCCCGCAGACATTCATCGGCGGCAAAGGCAATCCAAATACCGGAAAGGCCCAATCCCATTGGGACAGCCAAAACATAGGCGCCCAAGGTACTAATAAGCCACATGGAAAAAATGGCCCCTACCACGGGGAACAGGTTATCCCCTGCGCCCTTTAGCCCGTCTATTACCACAATATTAAAGGTGCGTCCCAGTTCTACAAAAATATCAATAAAAAACAAAGCGGCTCCTGTGGCAACAACGGCAGGATCTGCGGTAAAAACCATTATCAGCTGGCAGCGGAAAAAAATAGCCGCAATACTAATGGGCATAGCAATAGCCAGCGCTGCCTTTAAGGAGTACATACAGGTACGGTCCGCCGCGCTGTAATTGCGATCCCCTACCTGATAGCCAATCATAATTTGCGCCGCCTGGCCAATGGATGTGGAAAAAATGTAAAAGAAAATAACAATGTTGGAAACATAGGTTTTTGTAATAAAGTCGACCTCTGTAAGGAACTGAAACACAATGGAGGTGACCACCAGCTGGGAAACATTGTAGTTAATGGATTCAAAGGCGGAGGGCAGGCCTACCTTCATCATCATTGCAAAATCCTTTTTAGGGAAAGGCAGCAGCTTTGTAAAAATTGCCGGGCTTTCCACACTGTGAAACAGGATATACAACAAAATAGCCACGCCAATTACTCGGGCAAGGGTTGTTGCTATAGCCACGCCAGCAGCCCCCAGCTGGGCCAGGCCAAACCACCCTAAAACAAAGGCGGAATCCAGCAAAGCATTGAGGCCGTTCATAATGGCCGTAACGTACATTGAAGTTTTTGTAAAACCGTGGCTGCGCAAAATGGAGGTAATGGAATTGAGTATGGCCTGGGTAAAAATAAAGCCGCCTACAATTTGCAGGTACTGGGCGCCATACTCCAGCACCAGGTTTTTGGCGCCAATGAAGCCCAGTATTTCCCGGCTGAACAGGGCCACTACGGCGCTTACCCCAAGCCCCAACGCCAGGTTAAAGGTAAGGGAAAGGGCGGCAACCCGGGAGGCCCTTTCCCGTTGCCCTGCCCCCAGGCTTTGGGAAATTAAAATAGCCGTTGCCCCAGAAACAATGGTAAACACCAGGTTGCAAATAGAAACAACCTGGTTTGCAGCGCTTACCGCGCTGGCAGCAACATCGTCATAACGGCTTAGGACAAAAATATCAATAAAGCCCAAAAGCATAAACAAGATGGTTTCAATTAAAATGGGCCAGGTAAGGCTCATAAGGTTCATGCGGTTTTGTGAAGCGTCCGCCTTCAAAAAAAATCCCCCTTTAAAACAGTGTGCGCCTCCTGCCGGCGCAGCTGCCAGAGGGGCAATAAAGCTTTGTGAAAAATTTCCTTTGCAATTATACAGCAATATTTTTACTTGTCAATGAAAAACTTTGGCGGGGCGTCATTAAGCCTGTGGCTTTGGCCTTTTTGGGAATTTCATATTCTTTGGCGGATTGGCTGCCTCTAAGCTTTTGCTAACGGGGCCTACCCAGCCCCGCACCCTGGGCCCTATTCTTTTGCCACCAAAAGAAATATGGCCAGGTCTGGGCTGGAAGCACAGTAGTAAAGGCTTGGGAGTGGCTGAACACTTCCAAAAGAAAGGCGGCCTTTTGGCAGGGGGGCACTTCGCCTGCACATCATTTTTTATTGCAGTAGGCAAGGAGGGCGAACAGCCCAAATCCACTTACACATCACCTTTTTATTGTGAAACAATAAAAAAGAAATGACAACCGTCAGCAATGGTGATATAATAGCTACAGTGCAGTTATTATGCTGTATTTTAAAAGGCTCCCTTTGGAGCCAAAACAAAAGGAGAGTGTGCTTATGTGGAACCGTGCAGAATTAAAAACCAATGCCAAACAGGTTCTAAAAAACTTTTACTGGAAAGCCGTACTGGCCTGCCTGATTGTGGGCCTTTTAACTGGAGGGCTGTTCTCTTCTGCGGGGTCCGCCAGTTCTTCTGCCGAGGATATTATTTACTCCGGCAGCTCTGGCGCTTATATGGGCAATGCGGAGGACCATGCTGCGTTTTTAGCTGTATTTATGGTTGTTTTTCTTGTGGCTTTGCTCGTTGGCCTTGTGCTTGGCCTAGCCTACGGCGCTTTTGTTGGCGGCCCTATGGAAGTGGGCGGGAAACGCTACTTTATGGAAAACCGCAGCTACCCCAGCAGCATTAAAACTGTTTTCTTCGCTTTTAACTGCGGCAAATACGGCAACGTGGCCAAAACAATGTTTTTAAGGAACCTTTATACCTCCCTGTGGAGTTTGCTTCTCATTGTTCCTGGCATTATTAAAAGCTATGAATATTATATGATCCCTTACATTATGGCGGAAAACCCCAGTATTTCCTCTGAACGGGCCTTTATGCTTTCCAAACAAATGACCCAAGGGCGCAAAATGGATTTGTTTATTTTTGACCTTTCCTTCTTTGGGTGGCAGCTGCTTGGCTCGCTGTTGTTTGGCATTGGCATTGTTTTTGTAAACCCTTATGTAGAAGCTTCCGGTATGGAGCTGTACTACTGGCTGCGCAGTGACGCTTTATACCAGGGCTACAGCGACCCTTCCGAGCTGTGCGACGTGCAGTACCCGCCTATGGCGTAGCGGCTTGTTTTCCTTACATATTAAAACAAAAGGGGCGCAAAAGCAGCCGGTTTCGCGCCTGGGGATGGGCCTTGTGAAAAAATCCCGCCAATTCACAAAAAACATATTGACAAAGCCTTTTTACTTAGGTATACTTAAAAAGCTGTCATAATTCCACAGACAGCAGGTGCATTAAGCTGAAAGGTTCCTGTAGGAACTGCCTGCCGAGGAAAAAGTGATGAACTGATACTAAGCGTTGCGCTTTGTTAACGAATCATCTGCTCTTTCCTTATGGGAAAGGGCTTTTCTTTTTTACTTGCACCTGAAGGAAGCGGTTAGGCCGCACACACAAACGTTCAGGAGGTGAACTGATTTGCCAAACGAAAAGGTTTTACTTCAGAAACAACAGTACGTAGCTGAGCTGAAAGAAAAAGTAAACGGCTCTGTTGCAGGTGTTATTGTAGACTACAAAGGCATTAACGTAAGCGATGATACAAAACTCCGCCGTGAAATGCGTGAAGCTGGCGTAGAATACCATGTTGTTAAAAACACAATGCTTCGTCTTGCACTGAAAGATTCCAACTACGAGGAAATGTCCTCCGTGCTGGAAAACACAACTGCTTTGGCTCTTTCCGAAAACGACCCCGTTGCCGCTGCAAGAATTCTGTGCAAATTTGCAGAGGACAGCAAAGGCACCTTTGCTGTAAAATCTGGCTTTGTAGACGGTAAAGTTCTTAGCAAGGCAGAAGTAGAAGAGCTTTCCAAGCTGCCAAACAAAGAGGGCCTTGTTTCCATGTTGCTCAGCGTCCTCACTGGCAACCTTAGAGGTCTTGCTGTTGCCCTTAATGCAATTGCAGAAAAACAGGAAGCTCCAGCTGCAGAAGCTGCTGAATAACCTGAGGAAACCGGTTTTTAGCCCGGTTCAAATGATTTTTGAAAAATTACATTTACGGAGGTACTATTATGGCTTCAGAGAAAATTTTGGCATTTATTGAAAATGTTAAAGAACTGACCGTTCTGGAATTGAACGAACTGGTTAAAGCATTAGAAGAAGAATTTGGCGTTTCCGCTGCTGCTCCTGTTGCAGTTGTTGGCGCTCCAGTAGCTGGCGCTGCTGCTGCTGAAGAAAAAACCGAATTTGACGTTGTTTTGGCTAACGCTGGCGCAAGCAAAATGGGCGTAATTAAACTGGTGAAAGAAATGACCGGTTTGGGCCTGAAAGAAGCAAAAGCTTTGGTAGACGAAGCTCCAAAAACAATTAAAGAAGGCGTTTCTAAAGCAGATGCTGAAGACATGAAAAAACAGCTGGAAGAAGCTGGCGCTACTATTGAATTGAAATAGTTTGCAACCCCCCCTGTTCCAAGGACAGGGGGGTTGTTATTTTCTTTACTTTTTGGAGGCTGCTTGGAAGTGGCCGTACTTCCAAAAGAAATATGGGCCGCCTGGGGTTTGGGGACAGCGCCCTGCAAAGGCCCCATCCCTTTTTAATAAAAGAAAAAAGAAAGCCCCCTTGCTCTGTTTTTTACAAAGCAAGGGGATTTGTTTTATTCTTTGTTTACTTTGGCCCAGGTGTCCTTTAAGGTGACTATTTGGTTAAATACGCCTTCGTTTTTGCTGTCCTTGCAGAAGTAGCCCATGCGCACAAACTGGAATTTGTCCCCCGGTTTGGCGTCCGCTATGGAAGGCTCCAGCTTGCAGCCGGTAAGCTCGGTGAGGGAGTTGGGGTTCAGGTAGTCCATGTAGTTGGTGCCCTCGGGAACATCGTTTACATTTTCCAGGGTAAACAGGTAATCGTACAGGCGCACAGTGGCATCTATGGCGTACTTGGCGGAAAGCCAGTGAATGGTGCCCTTAATTTTTCTGCCGTCCGCCGGGTTGCCGTTGCCGGTTTCCAAATCAGCAGTACAGTGAATTTCTACAACATTGCCGGCTTCGTCCTTTACAATGTCCTGGTACTTAATAATGTAAGCGCCCATTAAGCGCACTTCCCCGCCTGGTTTTAAGCGGAAGAACTTGGGCGGCGGAACTTCGGCAAAGTCGTCCTGGTCAATGTACAATTCCCGGGTAAAGGGGACCTTGCGTATACCGGCTTCCTCGTTTTTGGGCAGGTTTGGCAGCTCGAAAAATTCTTCCTTGTCCTCGGGGTAGTTGGTAATTACCACTTTAATTGGCTTTAAAACTGCCACCTTGCGCAGGGCGTTGGTGTTAAGCTCGTCCCGGATGCAGTGCTCCAGCAAGCCAATATCTACAATGCTGTAGGCCTTGGCCACACCGGCCCGTTTTACAAATTCTATAATAGAGCTTGGGGTATAGCCCCGGCGGCGCAGGCCGCACAGGGTAGGCATACGGGGGTCGTCCCAGCCATCCACCTGTTTTGTTTCCACCAGTTCCCGCAGGTAGCGCTTGCTCATTACGGTGTGGGTAACGTTAAGGCGGGCAAATTCGTACTGGTGGGGCTTTTGCTCAAAGCCAATATTGTTTACCACCCAATCGTAGAGAGGACGGTGGTTTTCAAATTCAATGGAGCACAGGGAGTGGGTAATTCCCTCCAGGGCATCCTGAATGGGGTGGGCATAGTCGTACAGTGGGTAGATGCACCATTTATCCCCCTGGCGGTGGTGCGCCGTGTGAACAATGCGGTAAATGGCTGGGTCCCGCAGGTTCATATTGGGGGAGGCCATATCTATTTTTGCCCGCAGGGTACGGGAACCGTCAGGGAACTCTCCGTTTTTCATGCGCTGGAATAAATCCAGGTTTTCCTCCACGGAACGGTTGCGGTAAGGGCTTTCCTTGCCGGGCTCCGTTAAGGTGCCGCGGTACTCCCGCATTTCATCGGCAGTAAGGTCGCAAACGTAGGCTTTTCCCTCTTTAATCAGCTTCACTGCAAATTCGTAGCATTTATCAAAATAATCGGACCCATAGTAAATGCCGCCGGTGGGTTTTGCGCCCAGCCAAAGCAAGTCCTCCTCAATGGACCGCACGTATTCGTCGTCCTCGCGGACGGGGTTGGTATCGTCAAAGCGCAGGTTAAAGGTGCCGCCGTACTTTTGGGCGGTGCCGGAGTTTATCCAAATTGCCTTGGCGCTGCCAATGTGCAGGTAGCCGTTTGGTTCAGGAGGAAAACGGGTGTGGATTTTTTGTACCTTCCCTTCCTCCAGGTCTTTTTCAATAATATCGTGGATGAAGTTAGAATTGGTTCCTTCCATTTGCGCTCATTCCTTTCTTTGGGCCGCTGGCCCTCATACTGTTTATTTGGCGCCCCTTTATTGGGCTTTTATAATTTCAATGGCCTGGTTCAGCCGCTGCTGCACGGTTTCTTCACCTAAAATTTCCATAACGTCGTGCATATCCGGGGAATTGGTGCGGCCGGTTACTGCCAGGCGAATTACCATGCTAACATCGCCAACGTGGCCCTTGTACTGTTCCGGGTTCTTTTTGTAGTCCTTCGGCTTGCCGGCAAAGCCCATAGTTTCGCCCATAGCCCGCAGCTTATCAAACCACTGGCTGTTGTCGTCCCCAATGCTGTAAATAGAACGGTACTGTTCCAAAATGGCAAGGCAGTCCTCCTTGGTAATATTTTCCGGGTAAAGGGCGGCAGTAGCAGGAGTGTACAGCTCTGGGTAAAAGAAGGCCACATACTCCCGCACTTCCTTCCAAATAGCAATGTCCTTTCTTGGCTTGGCGCCGCCGCGGCCAATAGCAAAAATGGCTTTTGCCTTTGCCTGGTCCCCGGTGAGGAGGGTATAAAGCTGCTGGTCGTACAGCTGGGCCCAGGCGGTTACCTGGGAGTAGACCTGGTCGGCGGTCATAACGGAAACGGTATTTTTGCTTACGTCCTTTAGCTTGTCAATATCAAAAAGGGAGCCGCTGTTGCTCATTTTGGCGGTGGTGAACTGAAAGTCCCCCATGGGCGCCGTTGGGTTGGCCAGGCGCCACTCCTCAAAGTTGGAATTTAACAGGGTCATTAAATATTCCAGCACCGATTCCACCGGGTAGCCCTCGGCGTGATAATAATCTAGGGCCAGCTCCGGGTCCTTGCGCTTGGAGAGCTTGCGCTTGCTGCCGCCGTCCATTTTCATCAGCTGGGCGGTATGCACATACTTGGGGGCTTTCCAGCCCAGGGTTTGGAACAGCTGCAAGTGAATGTTCAGGGTTGCCAGCCACTCCTCCCCGCGAACCACATGGGTGGTGCCCATAAAGTGGTCATCTATGACATGGGCAAAGTGGTAGGTGGGTATGCCGTCGGATTTTAAAATAACAATATCCTGGTCGTTTTCCGGCAGTTCAATGTCGCCCTTAACCAGGTCGTGGTGGAGCAGGCGCTTTTCCGGATCCCCATTAGAACGGAAGCGGATGACATAGGGCTTGCCTGCCTTCAGGTTTTCTTCAATTTCCTCCAGGGAAAGCTGGCTGCATTTGGCCCACTGGCCATAGTAGCCAAAGTTCAGCTTTTGCTCCTGCTGGGTTTCCCGCATGGCGGTTAGGTCCTCCTCTGTGCAGAAGCAGGGGTAAGCCCTGCCCTCCAGCACCAGCTTGCGGGCGTAGGCCTGGTAAATTTCCGCCCTTTGGCGCTGGCGGTAGGGGCCGTAGTCCCCTTTGTCGCCGTCAATAGTAGCGCCTTCATCAAAATTCAGGCCAAAGCGGTGGAACACGTTAATAATGGTTTCCACACCACCCTCCACGGCCCGCTTTAGGTCTGTATCCTCTATGCGCAAAAAGTACACGCCGCCGCTTTGGTGGGCCAAACGCTCCCCGGTAATGGCGCTGAACAGGTTGCCCAGGTGCATAAAGCCTGTAGGGCTTGGGGCAATACGGGTAACCTTTGCCCCTTCCGGCAGCTGGCGGGGCGGGTAGCGTTTTACCACGTCCTCCGGCGTGGTGGTTAAATTGGGGAACAGCAGTTGTGCTAACTTGTTATAATCCATGGTGTATAATTCCTTTCTTGCTTGCCCAGCCGCGGCAAGGGGCTTTTTTGCATCCTGCCTGGAAAGGGCGGGAGGTTGCCTTTTGCTTGGCAGCGGCTTTAAGCCGCCGTATTTTAAGGGAAATTCCCGAAAAATTCAGTATACTTTAGCATACCACAACAGGCGCTTTAATTCAATAAAAACCCGGGGAATTTTACCTGCCGCCGCATAATTTCCCCTGTAACGCCTTATTTTTGCCACCTTAGGGCAGGAGATTGCCGTTCATTTGGGCCACAAAGGCCGTAGGCTTTGCCGTTACCTGTACCCAGCCAGGCACAAATCCGCTTTTTATGGCGTTGCGCACCGAAGGGATGTTGGACCAAGCTGCACAGTAAAAGGGGATTTTCCCCCTTTCCAGTATGGCTGTTGCCAACCGGCTTGTCACCGCTGTGGCTACCCCCTGGCGCCGGTACCCCGGCAGCACGTCTACACCAATTTGCCACATGGTTTCACAGTCGGCAGAACAGCCTGCCAACCCCACCAGGCCCCCTTTATAAAAGGCGCCGGCGGCAAGGCAATCCAGCTGCCGGCGTTGGGCACAAAAGGCATTGCCCCACTGGGGCTGGTATAATTGGGAAAATTCCTCCGCTTCCATCAACCGCACCTCATAAGGGCAAGGCAGAACCTCCAGCTTTTCTGCATTGGGCAAAAAGTATTCCGCCATAAAACAAACCATCATTTGGTACTGCGCCAGGGCCTGGTTCAGCATATGCAGGTTGGGTGTTTCAAAGCAATGCTCCACTGGATATTTGCTGATGTATTCCAGGGCCGCCGGGGCAAACTCCGGTGAAACCGAAGCCACAATGTTGCTGCCGTAGGAGGTTAAATCGCAGAAAAAAGGCAGCTGCAAGTATTTTCTTGCCTGGGGGTTGGGGCGGGAAAGAACGACCATATTTTCACTACGGGTAAAATCCTCCCATCTGCATCCGCTGTCTGCGGCGGACTGCTCCATTGCAATGCGCCATATTTCCTTATTTGTCATTCATTTTCCCCTCCTTTTACATATCTCTGGGTATAGGGGCAAAGGGCAAAGCACCGGCCGCAGATGTCCGTTTCCCGGCCAAACTCCCGGCACAGGGACGTGGCAGTTTGGCGGCAGTTTTCCATGGAGAACATTTCGTCCCGGTCCATCCCTAACTGCCACAGGGTACCGTATATGGCACCGGCAGGGCAGGCGGTTTGGCAGGCCTGGCAAGCGCCGCAGCGGGGCGCCATAACCCTCTCCCCTTCCAAAGGGGCGTTGGTAAGCAGGGAGCTCAACCGCACCGCACCGCCGTACTTTTCTGTAGTAAGCAGATTGTTTTTGCCAATCCACCCCAAACCGCTGTGTACTGCCACTGTTTTATGTGGCAGCCTTGTGCGCTGGTCCGGCGTAGTGACCACTCTTTCTGTTGTCTGCGCCAATGCTTTATAGCCTCTTTCCTCCAAAAAGGCAGCCCCTGCTGTTACAATACGGTTTAAACGCTGGTTTAAAAGGTGGTAAGCCTGGTAATATTCCTCTGTTGGTTTCTTTTCTATTTCCTTTATAATGGCTACGGGAATACGCACTGCCACTGCTGCACCGCAAGTAAGCTCCCCTTCCAAAAAGGGAAGGTTGGCGCAGCCGGCCAAATCCGCCCCTTGGTGAAGCAAAAATTCCCTTAATTCCACTGTAAGCTGGTTCATTGCAATTCCTCCTTGGGTTTTACATCAAAGTTTTCAACAAGTTGTTCAGTGCTTGTTGAAAACTTTCGTCCTGCTGCCGGGCCCGTTTTGCCGGGCCCTTGGTTCTGCCGCCTGCCCTGCGTATTTTTTGAGAGATATGCCGGCTTTCCAGCAGGGCGCCCATATTTTCCTCTGTGTAAATAAGGCCGTTTTGGTTTAACGCCACCGCCTTTTTGGCTAAAGCCATAGCGGCTAGGCCATAGTCCTGGGTAACCACAATGTCCCCGGGGCGCACTATATTCACTAGGTAAAAATCCGCCGAGTCCCGGCCCTTGTCCACTGTAACCACCGTGGCCCCCGGCCTGTTCAGCTGGTGGCTGGTATCTGTAATTAAAACCACCGAAACTCCGGCCTTTTTCCCCTCCTTTAAGGCAAGTTCCACCACGGGGCAGGCATCTGCGTCCACTAAAATTTTCCTGCTGTCCTCTGCCATAGCTCTGCTTCCCCTTTACTTTCCTTTTATTTTTACACCTAAAAAATTGATTAAGTCTACCGCCTGATGCTCCGCAATTTCTGCGCCCCGCAGTTCTGGCCCAACCATCATAAGGCCATCAATTTGGCAGGTGGAAAAATCCTGCCCTTCCAGCTTTGTCTGGTAAAAATTAGCACCGCTGAGGGCCGTTTCCCGGAAGGCTGCTTCCTTTAGCTGACACTGGCGTAGCAGGGCGGCGGTACAGTCGCAATTAGAAAAATAAACGGTTTTCAGCAGGCTTTTTGTTAAGTCCAAATAGGTACAGCGGCAGCCTTCAAAATAAGTATTCTGCAAAAAAATATCGGGCCAGGCCGCCCCCACCAGCTTACACTGCAAAAATTCTCCCCGTTGTATGGCGCTTTGTTCCCACCGGGAGTTGGAAAGGTCGCACTTTTCAAACACAACATCGCTAAAGCCCACTTTTTCCAACGTGCAGCCCACAAACCGGCAGCGCCGGAAAATACATTTTGTAATATCCAAATTTTCCACCGTTAGGTTGGTAACAACCTGGTTTGCAAACACCTTGCCCTTTAGATCCTGCCCCAGCTGCTGGCATTCCTCCATCCAGCCCACTAAATCCTCGCCTAGCTCCAGGTTTTCCTCCACTATTTTAGGGCGTTCTATTTTCATTTTTCTTCCCCCTTCTTAGCCTGCTTTTGCGCCGGCAAAAAGCGTGCCTTACTGTTGCTATTATACCCCTTTTGCCACAGGGCGCACAAGTGTGGTGTTGCAATGCCGTTTTTAGAATAGTATAATAAGTTCGATCTGTGTTGCTGGGGCTTTCAGCCCCAAACCCCGACCCCTTTTCTTTCTACAGCGAAAGAAAAGGGGGAAAAGAAGCGCCGCAAGGGACTTTCGTCCCTTTGAACCCTCCGGTCGGCCTGCTAAAGCAAAAGGCCGCCCGGCTGCAAACAATGCCACTAACCAAGTGCGGTTGCCCATGCTCGCCTTATTTTTGATTTCAGTATGCCGTGCGTTCGCACATGGCAATGCCCCAAGGAAAACAAGGCTACCGCCGTTCAGTGAACGGCTACAAGTTTGGCAAAGCCAAACTTGCGAAAGCTACAGCAGTGGAAGAAG
>CAJTSZ010000010.1 GCA_910578755.1 uncultured Oscillospiraceae bacterium
TATATTGTTGGAGCTGCCGGAAAACTCATAATTCCATATTTGGTTTTCCAGGTGTTCCCGGGACAGGACAACACCCTGGTTGCGGACCAAACATTCCAGAAGGGAAAATTCCTTGGGGATGAGGGTGATTTCTTTTCCGCCCCGGAAAACCGTGCGCCGTTCAATGTCCACAGTTAAGTCAGCTATTGAAAATTGGTTTTTACGGTTCCCGGCGCGTTTTCGCGTCATGGCGCGAATTCGGGCCAAAAGTTCATCGAAGGCAAAGGGCTTAACCAGGTAATCGTCCGCCCCCAAGTCCAGCCCTTTTACCCGGTCGGCTACAGCGTCCTTGGCAGTGAGAAACAAGACGGGGGTTTCAAAATTCCTATCCCGAAGCTGTTTGAGCAAGGAGTAGCCATCCAGCTTAGGCATCATCACGTCCAGCAGGACAGCGTCATACTCCGCGCCCAGCAGGTAGGCCAAGGCCTCCTCGCCATCAAAACAGCAATCCACACTGTAGCCGTCCTTTTTTAATGTTTTTTCAATTAGGCGGTTCATGTCCCGCGCGTCTTCAACCACGAGAATTCTCAAATAAGGCACCTCCCAGCAATAGCGGCCGGATTCCCGGCAGTTCAATTATAGCCATAAACAGACAATTTGCAAGCCCTGTTTTGATATTTGCCAAATAAGTATTTACATTTTACAGGGAATGCCCCTTTTGCAGATTTAATAGTATAATAACCATTTTGCAGTTATTATATGAAATTTTAACCAGCCCTTTTTCACTTTTAAAGCTTGGGTTATATATTATATTTCCATACTTGCCCATATTTCTTTCTTCGTAGAAGGAAATATGGGCAAGTATGGGCTTGCAGTCCAGACGCAGAGGCTTGGAAGTGAAAGCCCACAAAAAGGCAGGGAGGCTAACGCCTCCCTGCCTTTTTGTTAAGTACCCCTACACCAGAAGCAGCAAGGCGCCGCCTACAATGAGCCCTAAGCCGCAAAGGGCCTTTTTCGAAATTTTCTCCTGAAAGAACACATAGCCAAAGCCAATGCTGACTAAAATGCTTAGTTTATCAATAGGGGCTACAACACTGGCGGGGCCATCCTGGAGGGCCCTGTAGTAGCACAGCCAGGACAAACCTGTAGTAACGCCGGAAAGTACAATAAACAGCCAGTTTTTCCTGTTTAAATCCCCAATGGCCCCTTGGCTTTTGGTTACAAACACCACTACCCAGGCCATAACCAAAACCACTATGGTGCGGATTGCTGTTCCTAAATTGGATTCCACCCCCATAATGCCGACCTTCCCCAAAATAGAGGTTAGGCTGGCGAAGATGGCGGAGAAAACAGCATAGATTAGCCACCCTTTTTCCTGGGTTTTTTTGTTCCCGCTGTTTTTTTGTTCAATCATTAAAAAGGTTCCTGTACCTATGGCTGCAACGCAAGCCATTTTTAGGGCGGAGAGCCCCTCCCCCAGCAGCAGGAAGGCCAAGAGCATGGTTAAAACAATACTGCTTTTATCAATAGGGACCACCTTGTTAATGTCGCCCAGCTGCAACGCCTTAAAATAGCACAGCCAAGAAGCCCCTGTAGAGAGGCCGGAAAGCACCAAAAACAGCATAGTTTCCCCTGGGATTTCCCAAATACCGCCCTGGGAGCCTACAATAAATACCATAAGCCAGGAGAAAACCAGCACCACTCCTGTGCGCAGGGCTGTGACCAGGTTGGAATTAGTACCGGCCATACCGGCCTTTGCCAGCACTGCCGTAATCCCTGCAAAAAAAGCCGAGCAAAGGGCATAAACTGCCCACATATTTTCCAACTCCTACTATTTTCCTACATAAACCATACTGGGGTAAATTTGCGCCATACGTTCATCGGTAAAGCGCTGGTCCAAAATTTCTTCCACCTTATTGTTGGGCGGCAGGCCCATTTTCCGTTGGGTGGTACGGCCCACAGCCGCCCCGGATATGAGTGTATTCGCTATCATAAACACCACCAACACCCATGTAAGGCCCACGCCCCAGCGGTTGGGTATTTTTTCTATCCACCGTTCCATACGGGGGTAAATTTCCTTCAGCCATATTAGGGCCAGCAGCCCCCAAAAGAAGGCGTAAAGCAAATTGATGCGCCCATGAAGGTTAAAGGGCATTTTGTCATACTGCCAGGAAACGGTACCAAACATCATTTGCTGCAGCCAGCTGCACAGGTACTCGTAAGCGCTGCCCACAATGGCGCCGCCCAGGAAAATCCACAAATCCCGGTGGGTACGCAGCCAATAAAGGGCAAGGGTGATTAAAACTGCCCCAAAGCCGTACACCAGGTTAAAGGGGCCGTACACCAGCCCTGTTCTGTTTTGGTAGTGGTGGATATGTAAAAAGACCCATATAGTTTCCACAACTACCCCTAGAAAGCAGCCGAGAAAAAACACCCAAAACAGCTTGTAAAAGTTAAGCCCCTTGGCAAAGGACGGCTTTTTTGCGCCGGGCAGCACTGCCATGTCGATTGTTTTCTTTTTCCGCATAAAGTATTCTTCCTTCCCTATTTCCCCTATTTTCCCGCCTTTTACTAATAAAGGGCACTACGGTTCCGCCCTGTTTGGTATTTTAATTTGATGTTTTGGTGCAGTTAAGCGAAGGCCCCACTTTCACTTGTGCTTTGGAGGCTGATGAAAGCCCAACGATTGCTGCCCAACGGCCCAAATTTAAAGGTGTGGCTTTGTTAAGCGATGGGTTTACATCAGCGGTGCAAAGGCCCGCAATATAGCCTTGCCCAACCGGCGCAGCAGGCTGATTCTGCCAGGCTTTTTCAGTTCTATTTTTTCGCACTTTGCTAAAGTAGTTAAAAAGTCCTTTTTAATATCCTTCAGGCTTTCTGTCCCGTACATCCATACGCCGCATTCAAAGTGGAGGTACAGGCTGCGGTAATCCAGGTTAATGGTACCCACTACGCCGTACATATCGTCGGCAACAAAGGTTTTGGCATGGTTAAAGCCGGGGGTATATTCGTAAATTTGCACCCCGTTTTTCAGCAGCACATCGTAGTAGGCCCTGGTGGAGGCGTGAACCAGCTTTTTATCTGCCACATGGGGCGTCATAATGCGCACATCCACCCCCTGCTTGGCCGTATTGCACAAGGCGGTTACCATTTCGTTATCCACAATTAAGTAAGGGGTGTTGATGTACACATACTGTTTGGCCCTGTTTATAATGTTCATGTACACGGTTTCCCCCACTGCTTCCCCGTCCAAAGGGCTATCGTTAAAGGGCTGCACATAGCCGCTGCCCTTGTAAACCTTTTTTTGGTAGATTTGCGGCCGGTATTGCTGGTAATCTTCCTCTTCACTGCTTAAACAATCCCACATGGAAAGGAACATGGTGGTCATGTTCCACACGGCCTCGCCTTTGAGCAAAATGGCCGCGTCCCGCCAGTGGCCGTGTTTTTCTTTGACGTTAATGTATTCATCGGCCAGGTTGACCCCGCCGGTAATGCCCACGTACCCATCCACCACGCATATTTTTCTATGGTCCCGGTTATTCATTTGGGTGTACAGCACCGGGATGAAGGGGTTAAAGACCTTGCACTTAATACCTGACTGCTGCAATTTTTTGTGGTAGCCGTAGGGCAGGGTCATCAGGCAGCCCATATCGTCATAAATTAGGCGGACGTCCACCCCATCCTTTACTTTTTGCACCAGCACATCTAAAATGCTGTTCCACATTTGGCCCTCTTCAATAATAAAATATTCCAGGAAAATGTAGTGCTCCGCTTTTTTTAATTCCTCCAGCATTACTTCCAGCTTGCGCTCCCCGGTGGGCAGAAATTCGGTATAGGTGTTTTTATGGGGCGGGCACAGGGTATAATTGGAAATATACCGGGACTGGTTGCCCGCCTCCAAATTTTCCTGCGTCAATTCTTTTAATATAGTTTCCTTAACCGGATACTGGGCCTGCATTTTTTGGCCAATTTCGGTCATCCGCTTAATTTGCTTGCTGCTGAGTTTATTGCGGCCGAACATCAGGTAAAACAGGCCGCCAAAAATGGGGAACACCAAAATAGGGATGAGCCACGCAATTTTGTACCCTGGGTTGCTGCTGCCATTTAAAATATACGCCACAGCGGAAACGCTGAGCAAAATGCAAAAGATGTAAAACCACACAAAGTAGGCTTGGAACCGCGCTATCATTACCACTAAAATTAAAATTTGCGCCAAAAGGGAAAGCCCTACAAAAACTGCCCGATGGAATAAAAACTTTGCTACTTTTTTCATGCCCCACTTCCTTTCTTTTCCCTTTCCCCATTACAGGGGAAATATATTCCCGCTATTTCCCAAAGAAAAACATTCCCTTAACAAACGAAGCATTTTGCAGGCAGGTTTTTGATATTTTAAAAGGATTGCTGCCCTTTGTTTACTGGAGGGCACTCTGCCTTATTTTAGTTTATGCTGGGCAATTTTCCGCTGCTTTAGCCGCCGGTATACCTGCTTGCGCAGCAACGCATATAAAACAGAGCACAAAGGGATAAACAGCAGTATTCCGGTAATACCCATCATATTTCCCCCAAGGGTTACCGCCACCAGCACCCAAATAGAGGGCAGGCCCACGGAGTTCCCCACCACCTTGGGGTAAATTAAGTTGCCTTCCACCTGCTGAAGCACCAAAAACAGCACAATAAACCAAAGGGCCTGCAGGGGGTTGCTCATTAAAATAACCACAACGCCTACAGCGCACCCAATAAAGGCGCCTACAATGGGGATGAGGGCCATTACCGCAATAACCACGCTGATCATCATAGCATAGGGGAAGCGGAGTATGGTCATGGTAACAAAAAACAGCAGCCCTAAAATAACAGCCTCCATACACTGGCCAGATAGAAAGTTGGAAAAGGTGCGGTTGGAAAGCTGCCCAATTTCCAAAATGCTATCCACTGCTTTTTCCGGCACAAAGGCATACAGGCACTTTTTGAACTGAACACCCAGTTTTTCCTTTTGCAGCAGCAGGTAAATAGCAAAAACCAGCCCCAAGGCAAAGCTTACTACCCCGTTAAAAATAGAGGCTGCTATGTTTACAGTGGAGCCCAACAGATTGGTAACCCCATTCCTGAAAAAGTTTAGGGCCGTTTTGCTGATGGTGTCCCAGCTGATTTCCAGTTGGCTCCAGACTTGCTCAATGGCTGGCCCGTATGTTTCCAGCTGGGCAATGCCTTTTTCCACCTTGGCAATAAAACCGGGAATGTTGGCCTGCAAGGTTTGAAAGCTGCGGCCAAATTCCGGCACAATTAAAAATACAACCACGTTTAAAACGCCGGCAATGGCTACAATAGTGAGCACCAGGCTAACCACCCGGTGCCAGCTTTTGGCCCCGGTTTTCTTTTTCTGCTTGCCAAACAAGGCGTTTTCTATGGCGCGCATGGGCACATTCAGTATAAAGGCGATGGCCCCGCCGACGATAAAGGGCATTACCAGCCCCATGCCAAAGGCCACGGCTTTGTGCAGCCCTTCCAGGTTTTGCAGGCCCCAATATAATAAAACGCCAAAGGCCACAATTCCTATAATTTTTTTCATATTTTGCCGGTTTAAATCCATAATACTTCTCCTTTTCCCCTATGGTGGTTTTTTCTTTGGAAGCCTTTGCTATTGGGACTTTCAGCAAACTTTTGGGGGTTCCACCCCCAGCCTGGCCGGGGGCAGCAACTTGGAAGCGGCCATACGCTTCCACAAAAGAAACACAAGTTGGGCGTAGCCCCATTTGCTATGTTACAGCAAAGGAAAACCTTTGCTGTAACATTTGGGGGCGCGGGGGTAATAGCGCCCCGTTAAAAATATAAGAAAAAGTTTCCGTAAGTTTGCTTGCAAGCTGGTTGCCTTATAAAAAGTTATTATACTACATAGTTTCCAATATTCCAACACTTCTTATACTGTATTCCAAAATTCTTCCACAAAAGCCTGCCCCGCCCCAATCCTGGGCGGAGCAGTTTTCCCCAAGGGGAAAATCCCCCGCCCAGGATTGGGGCAGGGGATAACAGGAAAAAGGCTTCTGCCAAAGGGAAGCAGAAGCCTTTTTTGGGTGCCGCGGAGAGAGGCCCGCCGCAAAAGCCCATTGATTATTCGTAGCGCAGGGCTTCGATGGGGTCCATTTTTGCTGCCTTGTTGGCTGGGTAGTACCCAAAAAATACGCCGATGAGCATGGAAAAGCCCACTGCTATGGCAATGGCGCTTATAGAAGCTTGGGCTGGGAAGCCCAGCAGGGTAGCCCCAAAGTAACCCAAAAGCAAGCCCAAAAGAATACCGATAATACCGCCGATGAGGCAAATAATTACCGACTCCACGATGAACTGCATACGGATAGAGCTGTTGGTTGCACCCAGCGCCTTGCGGGTACCAATTTCCCTGGTGCGCTCTGTAATGGAAACCAGCATGATATTCATTACCCCAATACCGCCTACCAGCAGGGAAATGGCAGCAATAACCGCAATGGCTATTTGCACGGTACCCATCATGGAGGTGTATTGGTCAATAATAGAATCCAAGCTGATAGCCTGCACCATAAAATTGGGGTTGCGGGCGTAGTAATTATTGTTTACATAGTCCTGCATTTGGGAGGCCAGGCTCCGGGAATCGCTGCCCTGGGCGGTAAGTACTGTAATGTAGTAGAACCCCTGGTCCATATTGCCCAGTTTTTGGGCGGTGGTTACGGGAATATACAAATCGGTTTGTATATCCTTTTCGGAGGCCGTCGCCCCCATCATCATCATAGCCATCATGGCGTTTTGCTCATACTTGTAAACCCCTACCACGGTGTAGGTGGTAATATCCTTGGCGGTGTACACTTTAATTTCCTTGCCCAAAGGGTCCTGCCCCTGGAACATGTTGTTTACCAGCTTATCGGAAACCACGGCCACATTTTTCATGCCCTGGGTATCCTTTTCGTTAATAAAGCGGCCGGAAATCATTTTTAGGTGGTTGGCCACTTGGTAGCCGTCGTTGACACCGCTGATGTTTACATTGGCGTACAGCCTGCCGTCCTTGGCCTTGCCTGTTCCCAGGCTTTCCTGAAGGCTGATGGTTTGGATATCCCCATTAAAGTGCTCTGTAAGGCCGTCCATCATCTCCTGGGAGATTAGGTCCTGTTCCTCCAGGGCTACGGTGTAATCCATACCATATTCGCTGGGGCGCTGCTGCAAGGCAATTTGGACGTTATTGGCCCCCATTTCCTGGAGGGAGGAGGTCATGGAATTGGTGAGGGAATCGCCCACCATAACAATGCCAATAACCGAGCCAATGCCGATAATAATGCCCAGCATGGTGAGCAGCGCCCGCATTTTGTTGGATTTTAACCCGGTGAGGGCCAAACGGATATTTTCTATAAAGCCCATTAGCCCACCTTCTTTTCTGCGGTTTCCACCGCTTGTTTTCCCTTTTGGTTTGTTTGCGGCGCTTCTTTTTGTTCTTCTTTGTTTTCTTCCTTAATGATGCGCCCGTCGCTTATGGTGACAATGCGCTGGGTTTCGCTGGCCAGTTCCGGGCTGTGGGTAATGAGCACAATGGTTTTTCCCTGCTCCCGGTGGAGGGTATGGAACAAATCCATTACCAGGCGGCCGGTGGCGCTGTCCAGGGCGCCGGTGGGCTCGTCGGCCAAAATAATGGAGGGGTTATTGGCCATGGCGCGGGCAATGGCTACCCTTTGCTTTTGGCCGCCGGAAAGCTCGTTGGGCTGGTGGTGCATTCTTTCCTCCATACCCACCATTTTCAGCAGCTCCTTGGCCCGGCGGGTGCGTTCCCCCCGGGGCACGCCGGCGTACAGCATGGGCAGCTCCACGTTTTTTAAGGCCGAGGTTCGCGGGATAAGGTTAAAGGTTTGGAATACAAAGCCAATTTTCTCGTTGCGTATTTTGGAAAGCTCCCCGTCCTTGGCCTGGGAAATATTCAGCCCTTCCAACAGGTATTCCCCGGAGGTGGGCTTATCCAAAGCGCCGATAATGTTCATCAGGGTGGATTTACCGGAGCCGGACTGGCCCACAATGGCCACAAACTCCCCTTCCTTTACAGTAAGGCTGATTTCGTTTAAAATTTGCAGCTCGTTGGGCTGGCCAATGTAAAACTTTTTTACAATGTTATGCATTTCAATTACAGTTTTTGTGCCCATACTATACCAACCCCGCACTTAAAGTAACTGCCGCGCCGTCAGAAAGCCCCATAGGGCTGGTGATGACGTTCATACCGTCCTCCAGGGCTGCGCCGCTGATTTCCACATAAAAATCTGTTTCCATACCCATTGTCACTGGGATTTCCTTGGCCACAGCGCCGGTTTCCCCATCCACTGCAATATAAATTACCGTAGAGCCGTCCGGCTTTGTTACCACTGCGTCGTAGGGCACGCCGTAGACACCGGTTTTTTCACTGGTAACAATGTTGATTCTGGCATTCATGCCCACCTTTAGGCGGGTTTCGGCGCTGTCTACGGTAATTTCGCTGGCAAATTCCACATTGTTGCCGGCGGCGGTGTTGCCATCTACCCCTTTTACTGCTACTGGGTCAATGGAGGCGATGGTACCGGCGTATTCGTCGTCGCCGGTGGCGTCCGCTTTAATGACGGTTTTCATACCTACTTCCACATTACTAATATCGTATTCTTTAATTTTGGTGGAAATTTTTAAGTGGTCAATATCCTCCACCACAAAAAGCAGGCCGGCGCCGCTGCTGCCTTCCTCGGCGTAAACGGCGGTTACTGTGCCGCTGATGGGGGCGGTAATGGTGGCGTCGTTAATTTGCTTATCAATACGCTTCAGTTCCGCCTGCTGCACCGCCACGCCGTTCATGGCAATTTTGCTGCCTTCTATGCTGTCGGCATAGGTTTCCAGCTGCTGGTCCGCGGAGTTTTCCGCCATATCCAGCTGCTTTTTGGCGTTTTCGTAGCTGATTTTTGCCTGGTCATAGGCCTGTTCCAGCTTTTCCAGGGCGGTTTGGTCGCCAAAGGTAGCTTCATAGGCCATTTCTGTGGCGTTTACCTGGGCCCGGGCCAAGGTGAGGTTGGCTTCGGCGTTGGCCACTACATTTTTTTGATCTAAAATTTCCAATTTTAAACTTGCTATATCATTTGCATTTAGAGGTACTGTTTCTTCTAATTCTTTCAACCGACTCTCCAAATTGTCCAACTGGGTTTTACAATCGTTATATGCCTTTTGGGCTGCGGACTGGCCGTCCACAGCGGCTTTATAGGCGGCATAGGCCTCGTCAATGGCGTCCTCATCCATATCATCGGCCTTTTGCCACGCGCTTTTGGCGTTGTAGTACGCATCCTTGGCCAGCTCGTAAGAGGCTTTGGCGCTTTCCACCTGGCCGTTCATTTTATTTTTCCGGTCCGCCTGGGCATTGTCGTACTGTTTTTGGCTCATTTCCAGCTGGTGCTGGGCGGAGGCGTAGGACTGGTTAATGGAGGCCTGGGTGCTCTCCTTGCTCAGACGCAAATCGGTGGTATCCAGCTGGCAAAGCACGTCGCCGGCCTCCACCCTGTCGCCCACCTGAACATGGACCGTTTGCACCTTGCCGGCGCCGGAGGAGTATACCTTGCAGCTGTTTTGGCTTTCCACAGTGCCGATGGTGCTGACGGTATTGGTTAAATCCATAGGGGCTAAGGGGGTAGTTTGGTAAGTTTGCACCATGGCCATAGCCGCTGCCTGCTGCCCCTTTACCCAGCAGGACACCCCGCCAACCGCCAAAAGGGCTACTACTGCACCAATTATAATTTTTTTCTTCTTACTCATTGCCGTATCATGCTCCTTTTCTTTCTCTTCTTTTGTAATGCTTTGCAGCTATTCCTTTGGATAATATATATACAACAGCTGTTTTAGGCTGCTATACTTTAAAATTTTGGGGGAAGCATTTGGCCGCTTCCAAGCCCAAGTTTTGCCGGGGCTTCCTTGCTTTTGTGGGGCTGGCCTGCCCAAAGTTTCCACTGTGCTAAATTACAGGCAATAGCCTTTCACCGTTAGAGCCCAGAAATTTGGTAATGCCGAGCGCCGGCGAGGCGAACACCGTTAAAATATAATAACCGCGGTTATTATACCACTTTTTTGCTGTTGTGGTTTGGCGGATTTGTAAATTTTTCAAAATAAATTTTACATGGTACTGCCGACATCAAAAACCCCCTGGTTTACTATGGTCGCTAAGGGGCTTGCGGTTCACTAAAAATAAATTTTAATCAAAAATTGCCTGTGTAAAATTACAAATACAGGAATTCTGTGTTGATTGGTCATTTATTGACCAAATTATAGCACCCAACTCTACTAAAATCAATAGAAACGGGTCAAAATATGACCAAATGGCTGGGAGGGAGCTGCTATGGCAAAAATGCTTGCGGAAAATGGCAAAAAGAACCTGATTGGCCCCAAGGTACGGCTGCTGCGCAAACAAAGGGGCCTGAGCCAGGAACAGCTTATGGGCAAGCTGCAGCTGCTGGGATTTGACAGCGAAAGGGGCGTAATTAAACGCATTGAAAATGGCGACCGCTTTGTCAGCGATATTGAACTGAAGGCCCTGGCCTCTTTTTTCCATGTTTCCTACACCTACCTTTTGGATGTCCCTATTGACGAGATGTAACTGTTATATAACGAAAGCAGCCGCCTTATTTACGTCGCTGCTAACAAAAAAACCAGCTCCTTTAAAGGAACTGGTTTTTTTATTGTTGCACAATAAAAAGTGAATGTGCAGGCAGATTTGGGCTGCAATAAAACAAATTTTGCAAGTTTTGCAGGTGTAAGGGGCGTTCACACAAATGGTTCACGCCCTGTTTCGCCCTTCCTGCCTCATGCAAAGCTTCGCTTTGTTCACCCTATTTTTTATGGTTTATTTTATTTAGAAATAGGCTGTGTTGTTTTTTCCAGCCATTTTTTCGCCCTTTCGCTTACATGGGGGGCTACTGTTTCATAAACATGTTTATGGTAATTGTTGAGCCACTGAATTTCGCTGTCTGTCATCATAGAAATATCCAGGCAGGCAGTGTCAATAGGAACTACGGTAAAAATATCGAACCGCATAAACTGGCCATATTCTGTGGAAATATCCTTGCAGACAACGGCGGTATTTTCGGTGCGGATACCGTGGGAGCCTTCGGTGTAAACACCTGGTTCAATGGTAATTACCATACCTTCCTTTAAAGGCACGTTATTGCGGAAGCTTTGGGGGCCTTCGTGAATGTTCAGCAGGTAGCCTACGCCATGGCCGGTGCCGCAGCGGTAATCCAGCCCTTCTTTCCACAATGGGCCGCGGGCAAGAATATCCAGCTCCTTACCGGTGGTGCCCTCCTTAAATTTGGCTGTTGTCATAGCAATGACGCTTTGCAGCACCAGGGTAAAATCGTGGCGTTCCTGCTGGGTAATTTCGCCCAGGGCAACGGTTCGGGTAGTATCGGTAGTACCTACCATATACTGGCCGCCGCTGTCGTTCAGGAGCAGGTGGCTTCTCTCCAGGGTTTTGGCGGTGTCCTTTTTGGGGCCATAGTGCATCATGGCAGCGTTTTCTTTGTAGGCCAAAATGGCGTTGAAGCTATCCTCCTGGTAGTCCGGCTGCTGGGAACGGAACTCCCGCAGTTTTTCGGCAACTTCCCATTCGGTAAAGGTTTCGCCTTTTTCCAGGGCTTCAAAAAGCCAGCCGTAGAACTCTGCCTCGGCGCAGCCGTCCTGGAGGTAGGCTTTGTATGTATTGGCTGTTTCCACCTCATTTTTGCAGGCTTTCATCAGGGGGATAGGGTCCTCCTTATTTACAACGGTAAGGGCGCTGTTGTTTGCCGCCGCCTGGTACAGGTTGTAGTTCAGTTCTTTTTCGTCGCAAATAACGGTGAGCTTTTCCTGAATACCGGCCACATACTGGAACACCTGCTGGTATGGGGCAACGGAGACGCCGTTTTTCTCCAAAACTGCGGCTGCCTGTGCCGGCATACGAGAGCCTTCTGTAAACAGGATGGCTTTATCCTGGGAAACAAAGGCATAGGCAATTAC
Organism: uncultured Oscillospiraceae bacterium; assembly: GCA_910578755.1. Lineage (GTDB taxonomy): Bacteria > Bacillota > Clostridia > Oscillospirales > Ruminococcaceae > Negativibacillus. The sequence goes on from CAJTSZ010000010.1 coordinate 11,977, forward strand.
AACAGGGTTACCCACCACGTCGTTAGCGCGCACATTGTACAGCCAGGCAATATCGTCCAGCTTGCTGACGATTAGGGCCTGGGCGTCTTCCTCTTTCAGCTTGGCGCGAACCTGGGCCAGCTTTTCTGCCGCGCTGCGCCCGGAGTATTTTTCCTCCAGGTAAAAAACGGGGGTCAGTGTTTCTGCTGGGCGGTCCTCCCAAATATCGTTGGCATAGTCCACATTGGTGTTGATTTTAATGGATTTTTTATCGAAAACTTTCTGCATCTCTTTTACTGCGCTGGCAGTAAACAGAGTACCGTTAAAGCCTACTGTTGCGCCCTCTGGCAGGTTTTCCAGCAAGTAATCGTTTACTTTTGGGGTACCAGGCTCGCCGGCTTTAAAGAGCACTGCTTCGCTGGGGGCCAATTCTGCCGCCGCCTGCACATAGTAACGGCCGTCTGTCCAAAGGCCGCTTTCCTTTTCGGTAATAACAAAGGTACCAGCGGAACCGGAAAAACCGGAAACAAAGGCCCTTGTTTTCCAGTGGTTGGAAACATATTCGCTGATGTGGGGGTCTGCACTTGGAACAATACAGGCAGCAATATGGTTTTGGGCCATAAGGCTGCGTATTTTGGCAATTTTTTCATTAACTGTCATGTTTTAATTTCCTCCAGTGTGTTTATATTTTCAGGTGGCCAGGAATTCCCCTAGCATTATTTCACTTTTACAGTATAGCACATTCCAAACATTATGCAATGGAATAATTGCACCGTTTTGCTTCTTGTTTTTTGTCCTTTTTGATAAAACCCACAGCTAACAGCCAAACAGCTGCCCCTTAAATAACCTTTGCCGTTAAAGATACGCCTCTGGCATCCTTTTGCCGGACTGTAAGCTGGGCCTTCCCGGCGGAGAAGCCGGTTAAAGGGATTTGCCCTGTTTCCTCCTGAGGGCCTAAGGGCAGGCTGGCCTCTTTTCCGTCCTGGGCAAGGACAAGCTGGGCTTCCCCCTCTTTACAGCGGCCCGTAACCTCTATGGCGAAAGCGCCTTCCGGTATTGTTATGGTACGGCTAAGGTCCTTGGAGGAATAGTAGTAGGAAAGGCGCCACTCGTTACCGAATTTTACATCAAGCAGGCCCACAAAGCTGTTGGGCCGCCAGCTTGCTTGTTCCGCCGGAGCACTTGGCGCCTGGGCGGAAAAACTCGCCATTCCCCCATTGGTAAAGGAAAGGATACCCATTGCCGCCAGGCTGATAACAAAAATGGAAAAAAACACAGCCATACAAACTAAGGGGCCCTTGGCGCTTTGCTTGGGGGCAGCCTGTTCTATATTTTCCACCGTCATAGGCTGGCCGCACTGGGGGCAGTACCGGGCGGCGCACGGCACCTTGGAGCCGCAGCTGCGGCAAAGCACTTGGGTTTTGCCCCGCCCCAAAATAAAGTAAAGCAGCAGCCCAATTAGGTTGGGGGCCACCATAGCAATTAAGGCCCACATACCGGCTTCCAAACCGCGGTTTTTTGCGTCCCGGTAAACCCAAAGGCCCATAAAGCCCCAGGCTGCCAAAATACCAACCAGCATAAAAACCAAAAGGATTATAAATAGTAGCATCTTTCCCACTCCGCCCCTCTTTTTAAATTAAACCGGCGCAGCCCCACAAAGGTAAGCAGCACCTGGGCCCCTTCGCAAAAGCAAATAAAAGCCACAACAAAAATATACATTGGGCTGCCCTTCCACAGCACTGCTGCGGCTGCCCAAAAGAAAACGCTTAATATTAACGAACACACCAGGGGTATATACCACAAGGAAATTGTTTTTTTCTTCGTTGTGTTTTGTACCTGACAGCGCATTTTTTCCTTCAGTTCTTCCGCCTGCCGGCTGGGCAGCGGCTGCGGCTGCAGCGCCTGGTAAAGCAAGCGGTCCAAATTATCATTCTTCTGTGCCATATCCCTTTGCCTCCAATTCCTTTTTTATTATTTTGCGGGCGTAGTACAGCCTGCTTTTTACCGTGCCAGGGGGTATTTTCAGTATTTTCCCAATTTCCTCTATGGAAAAACCTGCCGTATAGTGCATAAGCACCGGCAGCCTGTATTTTTCCTTTAAGCCCTGTACCGTTTGGGACACCTGGCAGCACAGCGCCTGCTGGAGTATTTGCTCCTCCGGCTGTTGTTCCCTGCTGACCGCTTTTTGTATGATTTCCTCCGCCGCCGGGTAGGCCATAGGCAAAATGCTTTGGCGCCGCCACAGCTTCCTTTTTTCATTTTTCCAAATACCCACCGCCAGGGCAAACAAAAAACTTTTGGGGCTGCGCTGAACGTCAATCCTTTCCCGCAGTTCCACCGCCTTTAAAAAGGCTTGCTGGCATAAATCCTCGCCGTTTTCCCGGTGGCCTGTAAGGCGCAGGCAAAAGCTGTAAAGCAAGCTGCCGTACTGGTCCGCCAACTGTTCCAGCTGCTGCAATTCCATGGGCTATCCCTCCCTTCTGCTTCCTTACCATTGCTTGGCAAGGAAGCAACTGTTTTTTGGGGGCTAAAATAAGCCGCTGTGCCAGCCCCCTGCTATTTTTCCCTTGTTGTTCAATAGCATATGGTCGCCAAAGCAGGGGAGGTTCAATTTTGATTTGGGCCTTTTGGTAAGTATTTGCGGTTTACATCAATTTTTTTATTGGGAAACAATAAAGAATAAACTTTCCTTTTTCCGCTGTTTCGTTTATAATTGAAACACAAGCCCTTAGAGCTTAGGATCTACCTGCACACGCCTTGGCGGCTGATTTTCCTCCCTGCCACGTTAAAAATTCTTGTAAGTTACTGCAAATTTTTGCCTTGCAGGACAAAAACCATCTTGCCAACCCGTACACTTTGAGATTCTAAATAGGCTCTTAAACCACACCATGTTAGGAGACGCCGCCCCATGAACATTTTAATTGTAGGCTGCGGCAGGGTAGGTTCCCAGCTGGCCAATACCCTGGACCGCCTTGGCCACGATGTAGCTGTAATTGATGATAATAAAGAAAATTTTACCCGCCTGGACGATAATTTTTCCGGCATTACCATTGAGGGTGTTGCCATTGACCAGGATATTTTGCGCCAAGGAGGTATTGAAGGCTGCAACGCCATTGCCGCCCTTACCCCGGACGACAACACCAACGCCATGGTATGCCAAATTGCATGGCAGATTTTTCATGTGGAAAAAAGCATTGCCCGGGTGTACGACCCCATGCGGCAGAACCTGTTCCAGCAGTTCCATGTGCGGACCGTATGCTCCACCAGTTTAACGGTGGACACCCTTTTTTCCATGCTGATGAGTTCCGACCAACGCACCCAACAGGTAACCTTTGACGGCGGGATGCTGAATTTCCACACAGAAAAAATGCCGCCGGAGTGGATTGGCGCTACCTTTGATGATATTTCCCGCTTTTCTACCACCACCCAAATGTACCTTGGTGTGGTGGACGAGTATGGCCGCATTACTTTGGCCACCAATACCACCCGGAAAATGTCCTCCGCCGACCGCCTTATTTTAGCTTCCAGTGTGGAGTAAGGCCGGCTAAAGAAAGGAGCATTATGTTGAACATTGAACTAAAGGAGCGCACCGCCAGCCATGTTTCTATTTACTGGAACAAGACCCAGGACAGTGAAATAAAAAAGCTGCTTCCCTGTGCCGCAGGCAGTGAAGAAGAGGCCCTTGCTATGTTCCGCCAGACCCTGCTGCCTGGCGCCGCCAGCTATGGGCGCACCATATACTGCTGTGACCAGTATGTTGGAGATATTTGGTGCTATGGCATTGACCTGAAAAAAGAGCGCTCCGCCATGGTAAGTTACTGTATTTTTGAAAAGCAGCTTTGGAACCGGGGCATTGCCACATCTGCCCTTGGGCTGTTTTTACAAGATATTTTTACCCGTTATCCCCTGGAAAAAGCTGGCGCTTTTGCTTATACACAAAACCCTGCTTCCATTGCTGTTTTAAAAAAACAGGGCTTTTGTTTTATAGAAGAATTTGAGGAAAAGGGTATTGTTTCTCAATATTTGGAGTACCGCCCCTGTTCCCAGGCTTCCGTTTAGCACAAAAAAGGAGATTTACACCATGAATGTGATTATTATTGGCGGCGGCAAAATTGGGTTTTACCTGGCCAAAACCCTGCTGGAACACGGCCACAGCCCCCAAATTATTGAAAAAAAGCGAGCCACCTGTGAATTTTTGGCCAACCAGCTGGATATTCCCATTATTTGCGGGGACGGCTCCTCCGCTGAAATTTTGGAGGCCGCCGGTATTGACCAAGCCCAGGCCGTTGTTTGCGTTACCGGGCAGGACCAGGACAACCTGGTGGCCTGCCAAATGGCCAAAAAGCTGTACCACACACCCCGCACGGCAGCCCGGGTAAATAACCCCAAAAACGCCCCTATTTTAAAACAGCTGGGTGTGGACATCCCCATTTCCAGCACGGACAACATTGCCCGCCTGCTGGAAAGGGAGATTGACGCTTCCCCTATTAAGCAGCTGATTTCCCTGAACCGGGGCGAGGCTTCCATAAACGAGGTGGAGCTTCCCCCCTCCTACCCCCTTCATGGCAAACGCTTAATGGAGCTGAACCTGCCGGAGGAGTGCGTTGTGGTTTCCATTTCCCGCAAGGGCGATTTTATTATCCCCCGGGGCAATACCCAGCTGCTTTCCGGGGACAAGGTAATTATTGTAGCGGAAAACACCTCTTTGCACACGTTAAAAAAGCGGCTGAAGCTGGATTTTTAGGCCCCAAAGCCACGCAAAAAAGCGTTCGGGAATACCGAACGCTTTTTCTTTTTCCATTTTTTGAGCCACAGCTGCATTTTGGCCTGCCTCTGCGCCCTATGTACCACATTTTGTCCCGGCACTTTGCTTTGGCAATTTGCTGAACCAAATAATAATACATATTATCCGATAAATATCTTTTGCCGGCAAAATAGCTTGCGGCAACAAGCCATTTGCAAAGGAAAATAAATTACAATGTAATTTATTTTCCTGAACGCCTGTTGGCGGAGCCTCTTTTTACTTCACCCCGCAATTTTTTTAAGTCCGACATTTTATCGTCACTTGTTTGTTTAAATTTGCTCATCATATCTTCAAAGGACATATTGGCGTCGCTTTTACGGGTGGTCCATTCGTAGCTGCTAATGCTTTGGGGGTTATAGGGTTTGCTTTCAAACCGTGGGCGGCGCTGCTGATAGGGCTTTCTTTCCCCCTGCTGCGGGCCCCGGCTTCCCCTTTCCCCTCCTTTAAAATCGCCCTGGCGCCCGGAAGGCTGCTGTGGCCGCGGCGGCTTTGGCATAGCCTTTTTAATGGAAAGGCTTATTTTACCCTCTTCGGTAATATTGATTACTTTAACCTTTACCTGGTCGCCTTCCTTTAGGTGCTGGGAAATATCTTCAACGTAAGAGTTGGATACCTCGGAAATATGCACCATACCTGTTTTTCCGCCTGGCAGTTCTACAAACGCGCCAAACTTTGTAATACCTGTAACTTTGCCTTCCAAAATCTCTCCGATTTCTACCTGCATATTGCTAATATGTCCTCCTTGAATTTTCTTTCACAACCAAAAATAGCTGCCCCCTGCTGTTAGCTGCCGGAACCGTTGATGTAAACATGTTCGTCGGCGTGGCCATAGCCATACTGTTCAAAAGCCACGCGGCCCATATTTTCTTCCTCGCTTCCCACCTCTAACTGCCTTCTTATATCTTTATTTTTATTCTCCTGCTGCTGAATTTGTTGGTTCAATTCTGCCAGCTGGGTTTCTTTATTGGCAATTTCCCGCTGTATCCCCACAATTTTTATCGCGCAGAATAAAACAAAGCAAATCAATACCAAGCTCATAAAGCCGTCCTTCTCTTTTTTTCTTTTCGCCATCCGCTCACCTCGAAAAAAAATAATACCGTCTGCTTCATTCAGGACGCTTTTTGTGACTTTATTAAATTATACAACATTATCTTGCTTTGTTTCAAGCTGTATTTCCCAGCAGCGGAAACTTTTTTTAATTTTTTAGAGAAAAAACGAAGGGGCACGGCCAAAATATGCAGGATTTTGCCCAGCAAACGCAGAACAGGGCGCAGCAGGTACTTCCACAAAAAGGCTAAGGCGGCCTTTACCGCTGCAATAACCTTGCGGGAAACCGCCATTACTACAGTACCAATAGTAAAAAAGTAAAATATCCACCCAAGCAGCTCCCCCACCAGCACAAAGGAGCGCACCTCCCCTTCGTTAATGTTCAGGGTAAACAAACAGGTTATGCCGCTGGCCAGCAGGAAATACAAAATATCCTGGGCTGCAACCAGCAGCTTTGGTGAAGGGAGGGCAATGCGCACAATACGGAATACATCGTACAACAGCCCCAAAGCCATACCAATGAGTATAGAGCAAAAAAACGCCTGGGTTTGGTGGGCAATGGAAATGCCCATAGCCTCACCCCGCTAACGGAATAGTTTTGAGAAAAACCCGCCCTTTGCCGCAGTTTGGTCGGAATACTGAAGGAAGTCTATCTCCCCTTCCAGGCTAAGCTCCCCATCCTCCACATCAATTTTATTTAGGTGGAGGTTGTAGCCCTTAATGGTAAGCTCCCCAAGCTCTGTAAGCACCACTACGGTTTCCTCGTCAAAGTTATCAATATCCAGCACGCCGGTTACCGTAAGGCTGCGGCGTTCCTCCAGGATTAAATTATGGGGTTCTTTAAGCATTTTTTTTTCGTCTGCCATTGCTGTTTTCCTCCTTGGCGCAAAGGGGGCGGCTGGCGCCGCGGCCTTTACTTATTCAATGTATTTGTATGTGGGGGAATAAAAAAATATTCCGCCAAGGGTTCCCTGGCGGAATATTTTCTTTTTTCCTTTTGGAAGTGTGCGCTGCTCTTTTGGAGGCATTACTTGCCTCCAAGCCTTTACCATTGGGGGTTCCACCCCCATAACCCAACTTGTGTTTCTTTTCAACAGCGAAGGTCCGCCCCACAGCGTGGGGCAACAAGTTTGCGTTGCAAACTTGCGGAAATATTTTCTTCTTACCTAAACTTATTTAACGGGGCGCTATCGCCCCTATGCCCCCCAGGTGGCCTGCTGGCGCAAAAGGCCGCCCAGCTTCAAACAGTGCCACTATCCAAGTATGGTTGGCTGTCCAAAGGAGGGGGCGGCATTCCCGCTGCGCTAAATTATAGGCACTGGCCCCTAACCGTTAGAACCCGGAAGTTTGGTAACGCCCTGCGAAGGCAGGGCTACTAAGCGGGCAGCCCGACCGTACCTTGGGGAGGGCTTGCCCTTGCGCGGCCTTGTTTTCATTAAACATTGCCATGTACGGATGTACGGCACATTATAATCAAAAACAAGGCGAGCATGGGCAACCGCTGCTTATTGAGTGGCACAGCCAAATAAGGGGTTCAAAGGGGCCAAGCCCCTTGCGACTTTCTTTTCCATATTTCTTTCTTCGCCAGAAAGAAATATGGCCCAGGGTGCGGGGCTGGGTAAGCCCCGTTGGTAAAGGTTTGGAAATTGCCGAACACTTCCAAAAGCGTGGGCCCACCCCAAAAAAGAAGAGGAGGGTTACTCCCCCTCCCCTTCAATTACTTTGTACATTTGGCCGGCTGTTTCCTTGGTAGCGTATTCGCTTACGGAAAGCACCTCCACTGTTAAAGGCCGCGTGCCCATTTGAATGGAAATGGTATCCCCCTCCTTAATTGCATAGGAGGCGCGGGCCACCTTGCCGTTCACGGTAATGCGGCCGCCGTCGCAGGCCTCGTTGGCCACGGTGCGCCGTTTAATTAACCGGCTGATTTTCAGGTATTTATCTAATCTCATCGCGATTCCTCTTTTCTTCACGTTTATTCCTTTTCACCCCAGCCCGGAAGCCATGGAGAAATCTTCCTGCTGCTGCCCAGTTCATTGTACCACAGTGCATTGGCACATTCAAGCTATAACTACATTTAAGTGTAGTACCCCCCTTATCTTTACCGTTAGGGGGTTCCATATTCCTATATTTTATTCAAACATTTCATTGGAAAGGTATTTAAAAGACCTGGGGCAGCTCACCTTTCTGCCAATGCTGTTTGTTCCATACCTCATCATCATAGGTAATGACGCGAATATTCCCATCCATGGTCACCTTGGTGCCGCGTTCGGGAATGACCTCATGCTGGTAGGTGATGATGAGAATATCCCCGTCCATGGTTACATCGGTAATGATGTCATTGTAGCCGTGGGGTTGGTCCGGGATGCGGTATGTCCCCTCCTGGGGGTTGTATTTATAATAGGTACGCAAATGCTCCACATCCACGTCAAAATAACGGGTCAAATATGATTCCACATATTCGCCGGGCAAATAAACATCGTTATACCAGCTTTCCGTCCAGTTGGTTTGGGCGCTGAAATAGGTCAGTAAACACTCTGAGTCCATTTCGTTGGGGTTTTCCCAGCTATCTATAAGGAACCAGCTTTCCGACGCGTGTTTGAAAAAATAATGGTACACGTCCAGCAGCTTCACCTTTCTGACGTTTCCCCTTGCGTCGTTGATTTGGACCACCCTATCCTTTATGGCCAGGGTACTAGCCTCGTAAGCTTTTTTCTCCCCGGTATTTTCCAAGCCGCAGCTGCCGCCTGCCATAACCATAAGGGCCGCAAGCAGTAATAAAATAATTCGTTTCATAAGGTGTTCCTCCTAATTACAGTTTTACTATCATTATGCTTTGTGCATAATTGGCAAATTTGCCGGGTACAAGAGAACCCCCCGGCATAGCCATAGGGGTTCTAACTGCAAAAAGGCCAAGCACCTTTTTCTGCCCTGGGGCATTTGAAGTGCTTGGCTGTATTTGGCGGCGTATTATAAGCCCTGTAAACTATTTGGAAACTGCTTCCTTTAATGCTTTGCCTGCTTTAAATACGGGCAGCTTGGAGGCAGGGATCATAATTTTTTCTTTTGTACGCGGGTTAATGCCTTCTCTTTCGGCACGTTCCTTCACTTCAAAGGTGCCAAAGCCAACCAAAGCAACTTTATCACCGTCAGCCAAGGCCTCTGTAATTGCGTCCAATACGGCTGTTACTGCTTTATCACTGTCTTTTTTAGATAATTCTGTTTTTTGTGCTACTGCATTAATCAATTCTGCCTTTGTCATTTGAAATATCCTCCGTTTTTAATCCTTTTAAATTTGTGCAGCGGCTGCAAAACAGGGTTTGCCCCTGTGCCGCTTCTATATCGGTATAACGGAAAACCGTTATTTGATATACTTCCTCTTACCTGAACATTCTGTTTGCAATTACAGCCTTGGGCCTGCAATGGTTCCTGGGCCAGTTAAACCCTTGGCTTCCTCCCACAAGGCTTTCAGTTTTGTGACGCCGCAGCTTTCCATAGAAATTTCCCGCTGCTTTGCCAAAGCTTCCACAACTTCGAACCTGCGGATAAATTTTTCTACGGCCCCTGTAAGGCTTTGCTCCGCATCCAGGGATAACAGCCTTGCCACATTTACCACAGAAAAAAGCACATCGCCCAGTTCCTCGTTACAGCCTTGTTGGTTTTGGTTTTTTATGGCGTCGCGCAATTCCTTTAATTCGCTTTCCAAATCTTCCATAGCCCCATGCACACTGGGGTAATTGAAGCCGGTTTTGGCCGCGCGCTTTTGCACTTTTTGGGCGCGCATAAGCGCCGGAAATGTTTTAGGAACACTTTTTACCGCGTCGCTTTGGGTAAGCTGGCCTTTGCTTTTCTGCTTAATGGCGTCCCAGTTGGTAAGCACTTCCTGGGTATCCTTCACCTGGCAGCCCGCAAAAACATGAGGGTGGCGCTCCAGGAGCTTTTTGCAAATACCATCGCACACATTGTCAAAGCCAAAGCCGCCCTGTTCCTTTTCAATTTGAGAATGAAAAACCACCTGGTGCAGCACATCTCCCAGTTCTTCCTGCAATGCGGCTTTGTCCTGCTGGTCAATGGCTTCACATGCTTCGTAGGTTTCTTCTATCAGGTCCCTGCGGATAGACTCATGGGTTTGCTCTTGGTCCCAGGGGCAGCCGCCTTCACTGCGGAGCAATTTCATAATTTCCAAAAGGTCCGCAATGGTGTAAGAATTTTTCCTTTCAAAAACAACGCTCACTGCCTCAACCTCCCCTTTTGCCAATAGCATTATATATATTACCCTAAAAAAGAGCATTTTTCAAGTATTTTTGCGACTTTTTCGCCTTTTGGCAACATTAAAACATCTTCTTTTTTTACTGCCCGAAGCAGCAGAACTCCAACAGCATAAACAACAGCCCCAACTCCTACGGCAGGAAGCACAGTATACTTGGAAGGCCACAGGGTGTAAAAGAAATCATAGGCCAACACCGCGGCAGCGCCGCAGGCTATGGCGGCAATAAGGGGCTTTACAATAATTTGCCGCAAATTCATTTCCACCCGTGTAACCGCCTTAATTACATACAAGCTAAGGGCAACAATAACCATATAGCAGGCCAGTGTGCCATAAGGCACCGCCTTCATATTGATGCGGGGCATACCTACAAAGGTAAAGTTGATAATAAACTTTACCATGCCGCCAATAATAATTAGGCGCACCGGCACGGCTACCCTCCCCACCGCCTGAAGCAGGCTGTTTAATGCCGAGGTGAGGGAAATAAAAATAGAGGCAATGCCCAGCACCTGCAGCAGGGGGGCCGCAATGGCAATACCCATAGGCTTGTTAAAAAACAGCTGGCACACCGGCTTTGCCAGCATGGAAAGGCCAATACCTGCCGGTATGCAGAACAGCGCCGTAATGCGCAACACCGTTTGAATGGATTTTTGCACCTCCCGCTTGCTGCGCCGGGCCCAGGCGTTGGAAACCAAAGGCAGGGCGCTGACGCCGAAACCAGCGCTTACCGCCGGTATAATGTTGGCGATGGTGACCGCTATGCTTGTGTAGGCCCCATACAGGTGGGAGGGTACCAGGTTATTGGCCATATCCGCCGGGATGCTGCCTTTATACTGGGCAAGAACCACCTCCGGCGCCTGGTCCATTACCCGGCTTAGCCGGTCCATAACTGTGGCCATATCGATCATGGAGGTGAGGTTAATTGCTACAGAGCCCAGACAAATGGGGATAGCCAGCTGCACCATATAACGCAGCGTTTCCTTTGCGGAGCGCGCCTCTGGGGCCCGTGCCAAGTGGTGGCGGTTAATGCCATCCCCCAAAAGGCGGTGGCGGCTGGCCAAGTACAGCAGCCCTACCCCCGTGCTTACAGCCACGCCAAGTAAGGCGGCGCCGGCGCTGATTTGGTAAATGGCGTACTGGGCGTCTGCCGCTGTTTCATAGGCTTTGCCCAGCACCGTGCCTTTTTCTTCCAGCTCCCTTTGGGCAAAGTTCAGCATGGCATAGGTGAAGCCCACGCCGCAAACCATTTTTACAACCGCCTCAATAATTTGGGAATGGGCCGTAGGGTACATATTGCGCAGCCCCTGGTAATAGCCCCGGTAGGCGGACATCATACACAAAAACAGCACAGCTGGGGAAAGGCACATAATGGAAAAGGTTGCCCCGGGGTTTTTAATCATCCCTGCAAAGGCGCCTGCCCCAAAAAACATAATCAGCGTTCCTAACAGCCCCGTTACAGAAAAAAAAGCCAGGGATACTTTTAGTATTTTTTTTGTATCCCGGTACCTGCCTTCCACGCTGTTTTCCGAAATAATTTTAGAAATTGCAATGGGGAACCCCGCCGTTGCCAGGGTAGAAAACAGGTTAAAAAAGGTGTATGCCGTTTCAAAGTAGGACATTGCCGATTCTGAAAGCATATTGGTAATAGGCACCTTAAACAGGACGCTGACAACTTTAACTACCAGCGTGCCTGCCATTAAAATAATTGCCCCATGGAGGAAGCTCTGCTTTTTTTCCTCAGCCATAATTCACCTTCCGTTCCCTGCCGCCTGAATATCTGTGCTGCCCCGGCGGCGCCGTTAGCAAAACCAATGCCCGGAGATGTTATTTCCGGGCATCGCTGCTACTAAATTATGCTTGTTTTTTCCGGGTTATACATAAGTTTACCCCTGGCAGCCGTTATCCTCCACAGGCGCCTGTGGTTCCTCGGCTTTTACAGAAGCTGCCGGTTCATTGGGAACAACCGTTTCTTCTGTTGCTGCCCCCTCTTCAGAAGGCGCCATATCTTCCGGTTCCTGGGTAATAACCACTTCATAGGCAGTTGGTTCGTTCACTACCATGCCGCAGCGGGAGCAAAAATGGGAATCCGACGGGCAGGAAGCGCCGCAGTTGCTGCATTTTTTTATTTTTTTCAGTTCTGCTGCCCGCAGCTCGGTGTCCCGCAGCTGGTCCAGCAGCTGGTCTACTTTGGCAATTTGGGCCTGGACAGCGGCCTGCACGTCCATGTTGTCCTTTTGTGCATAGTACACCATGGTGCCAATTTTTTCATACACCTGTTTTAACTCGTTGGAAATAGACATAGCCTGCAGGCGCAGCTTGGAAGTTTCCACCACTTCCTCTGTTTTTTTGCCGGCGGCGTTGGCCACTACCTTTGCCGTTTCCAGGGCGTTATCCAAAAACGAATTTAAGTTACTCATTCCAATTCCTCCTTATCCTAATCCAAAATACTTTTGCCCGCTGGGGGCAGGGAGCTGTGTACTGCTTAATAATTGATGGCAGCTTGTGGTAAGTATACGGCATTTATGGGTGAAATTCAACAAACAAATCGTTAATCTTTTTTCTTTCCAATAAATTCCCGGATTACGCTGCCCGCAGGGATGGGGGAGGTGTCCTGAATATTTAAAAACTGGTCCAACCGTTCGTACAGGCTGCGCAGGGTGTAATAGGCGCGGATTTCCAAATCATCCTGGTTAAAGAAGGGTTCCAAGTAATTTTTAAAGATGTTGGGCTCATAGTCCATGGTGCTGTCCAGTTTATAGTTGGCGTTATCCCGGTAGGGGTTAATGTACAGCCGTTCGCCTTCGCACACATTGTCCCACATGGCAATGGTTTGGGAGGGCGGCGTATTGCGGGTGGCCACGTCCCGCACCAGGCGGCGCATAAGGCGGATGTCCTTGGGGGAGAGGATTTCCTCCTCCTGGTCCACAAATTTGCTGCGGGCGCTTACATAAATGCGGGTTATTTTATCCTCCCCTGCCAGTTCTGTAAGCAGCGGGTTTAAGCCGTGGATGCCCTCAATAATAACAACATCATCCTCGCCCACAACAATTTCTTTTTCCTCCAGGGCGCGGGCACGGCGCTGAAAATCAAAGACAGGTATAATGGTGCGCTTATGGTCTATCAGCTCTTTAATGCACTGGTTGATGCGGGGAATATCCAGGGCATAAATAGTTTCAAAATCCGGGCTGCCATCGGGCAGATGGGGGGTACGGTCCACATCCAGGTAAAAATCATCCAAGGAAATTACCCGCGCGTTGCGCCCCCGGCTAATAAACTTGCGCTTTAAGGTTTTTGCCGTTGTTGTTTTGCCGGAACTGGAGGGCCCGGAAAGGCAGATCACATCGAAAGACTGGGACTGCCCCATATCCTGAACCACAACATCCAGCTGGTCCTGGTAAAACTGCTCCGCCCTTTCAATGAGGGAAAAATAATTTTCCACCGCCAGTTGGTTTACTTCATCCTTCTGTATTCTTCCGTAACGGAATGGCATTATCTTTCTCAAAAAATCGCCCCACTTTCTCTTTTCTTTTTAGAATTTCATCAAAGCGGCTGATGTATTCAAAGGGGTACTTATAGTTAAATACCCGGCTGATATCCCCGGTAACCGGGTCCTTCAGCTTGCTGACCCCGCCACCACCAACCGCAGCAATGGTGTGGGTTTCATCCATAATATAAATATTGTAGCGCCCCTCGTGCCCTGGCAGGCAGTAACCTACATTTTCCAGGTTGCCCAGGGTATTGCGCTGTTTATACAAGTAATACGGCTGCCAGCCGCTGCCCATAAGCCGCTGCTGGGCGTATTCCACCATGGCCTCCACATTTTGCGCGGCTTCCATAGCCTTTTGGCGGTTTTCGCCGCCGCCATAATTGGCGGAACGCTTAATGGAAAGGGTGTGGACAGTTACGTTTTCCGGTTTTAGGGCAATGATGCGGTCAATGGTGGAGCAAAAGCTTTCCAAGGTATCGCCGGGGAGGCCGGCAATTAAATCCATGTTAATATCGTCGAACCCTTCCTCCCTGGCTAGGGCAAAGGCCTCCAGGGTTTGCTCCGCCGTGTGGTTGCGGCCAATAAGCTTTAGCACCTGGTTGTTCAGCGTTTGGGGGTTTATGCTGATGCGGCTTACTCCCTGCTTTTTCAGCATTTGCAGCTTTTCCCTTGTAATGGTATCGGGCCGGCCGGCTTCTACAGTATATTCCGACACAGTGGAAAGGTCAAAGCTTTCCGCCACCGCCTGGCATACCTGCTTTAGCTGCTCTGCTGAAAGGGTGGTAGGGGTGCCCCCGCCAAAGTATACTGTGGAAAGGCGCAGGTTTGCCGGGGCCAGCTGCTTGCCCAAACAGCGTATTTCCTCACAAAGCAGCCGGGTATATTCCGGGATAAGCCCCCTTGCCTTGGCGGTGGAAATAGCTTGGGACACAAAGGAGCAGTAGTGGCAGCGGGTTGGGCAAAAGGGCACGGAAACATAGAGGCTGAAGTGGTTTGGCCGGGACTCCTTTAGGACAGGCCCTTCTTTGGCCGCAGTTTGTAAAGCAAGGTTTATTTTTTTACTGCTGACCAAAAATTTTTCTTTAAATTCCCGGCCTGTTTCCTCCGGGCTTATGCCGCTGTCCAGCCGCTTGTGGAACAGCTTTACTGGGCGTATGCCTGTTAAAATACCCCAGCCGGGGCTTTTGCCGGTAATAGGCTTTAGCAGCTGGTACATCATATAGGCCATAAGTCGTTCACATTCGTCCCTTTTGTTGGTACACTCCGGGCCGATTACCTTATAGCTTTGACCAGCTTTGCCCCCAATACACACCCCTACAAATAAAAACCACTGGCCGCCGTCCTGCTCCACCACAGTTAAAATATAGTCCTCCCCGGTATCCATGCAGCCAAGGTCACTGGTGGTGATGAGCTTTTCCCCAGGGAAAAACAGCATGGCGGCACATTCGTTTTCGTATTTTAGCTGGTGGCCAATATTGATAATATACATAAGGCGTTCCCCTTCTTATTTGTGCCGCGGCAGGCCCCCGGCGTTTATAGCTTCCATTTGATATACACAGCGCACAATGGCATCCTGCACCTGCGCATGGCCTACCCGGCCGGGCCTTTGTTTTTCGGAGGTATCAGTTACCTCCAAACCTGTACTTGTGGGGCCTGGGTAAGCCCCAATAGCAAAAGGCCTTGGAAGCGCCTATACACTTCCAAAAGGCGGGGTGCGGGCTGCGTAAGCCCACTGGCAGAGGCTTAGGGGTGGAACCCCCAATGGTACAGGCCTGAGGCGGCCACACGCTTTCAGCTGAACTTAAAGTTCCACCTTCATTGCGTGCTTCATAAAGGGGTTGCAGCGGCGCTCATCATCCAGGTTGGAGGTGTTGCCGTGGCCTGGGAGCACAATGGGGCAGCCTTCCAGTTGGGCCAGCCGTTTTAGGGACTGCATCATAGCTGCCTCGTCCCCGCCGTACAGGTCCGTGCGGCCCATGCTGCCCTGAAACAGGGTATCGCCGCAGAAGAGCATATTCCCCTTCAGGTAGCTGATGCCCCCGGGGGTGTGGCCCGGTGTGGCCATAGCGTGAAACTCCATATCCCCGCAGTGGATAATATCCCCATCCTTCAGGATAACATCCGGCTGGAAGTTGGTGCTTTCCGCCCCTACGGCGTCGCTCATATTTTTTACTCTATCGTGGAGCATTTCCATATCCCCCTGGCCAATGCACACCTTTACCTGGGGATATTGTTTTAAAAAGCCCTCCACGCCGCCAATATGGTCGCCGTGGCCGTGGGTAAGGAGCATATAATGGGGGGTTAGGCCCTTTTCCTCAATAAATTCCGCCACTTTTTCTGCCTGGCCGCCGCAATCTACCACGGCACAGCTGCGGTTTTCGTCCCAGACAATGTAGCAGTTGGTACCCAAAGGGCCAACATGTAATACTTCCAAGTTCATTGTTTTTCCCTCTATTTCTTTTTTGGCATAATTTCGTCTGTATCCAACATAATGGTGACAGGGCCGTCGTTGAGCAGTTCCACCTTCATATCGGCGCCAAATACGCCGCAGCCCACCTGGCCCACTTCCTTTGCCCTTACCTGGGCTGTAAAGTACTGGTACAGCTGGTCGGCCTGGGCTGGGGGAGCAGCCTCAACAAAGGAGGGGCGGCGGCCCTTTTTACAGTCGGCATACAGGGTAAACTGGGAAACCACCAAAATATCCCCTTTTTCATCCAGGAGGGAACGGTTCATTTTTCCCTCTTGGTCGTGGAAAATGCGCAGGTTAACGCATTTTTCCGCCAGGAAATCCGCCTCCTGTTCTGTATCCTTGGGGCCCACCCCCAACAGCACCAAAAGCCCTGGCCCAATTTGGGAGATGGTTTCCCCTTCCACTGTGACCTTTGCGCGGGCCACGCGCTGGAGCAATGCTTTCATAACAATAACCTCCCTTTTGCTGTTGGGAGGCCCCTTGGGGGCTTCCCACATTATTTTACAGGGCTTTCTGCCCCATAAAACCATTTTCTTTTGGAAGTGTTCAGGCACTTCCAAGCCTATGCTGTTGGTGCTTACCCAGGGTTATAGGGGCCGGAGGGCCCCTATAGGGGTGTGGGGCTGAAGGCCCAAAAAGCTTACCTGCGGTAAACTTTCTGCCATTTCAGCAGAGAAACTCCGCTGAAATGCGGTTATTGCACCAGCCGCTGCACATTGGTTACTCCACGGATGTTGTTGAGGCTGTTCATTAAAAGCTGCAGCTGGTCCAAGTCGTTTACTTCTACTGTAAGCTGGATAATAGCTTCCTTATCCTTTAGTTCCTTTGCAATAAGGGAATGGATTGGAATGTGCATATTGCTTAAGGTGATGCTCACATCTGCCAACAGGGTTTCCCTGCTGGTGGCCAGCACTTCCACTGTAGATTTGAATTTTTCACGGATGGTGTTGGCCCATTCCGCATGAATCCACCGGCCCTTGGATTCCTCCGGCGCGTTGACCACGTTGGTGCAGTCCATTTTATGGATGGAAACCCCGTAGCCCCGGGTAATAAACCCAATAATTGGGTCCCCCGGCAGGGGGTTGCAGCACTTGGCAAACTTGACAAGGCAGCTGTCCACCCCTTCTACAATAACGCCGCTGGTGGGTTTGGCAGGCTTTTTGGCCTTATTGGCGGCCTCCAGGGCTTTCTTTTCCCTTTCTCTTTCTTCATCCTCGGCACGGTATTTCTTTAAAAACTCCTCTTTAATGCGAGGCATAAGCCGGGAGAGGGAAATGCCCCCATAGCCAACGGCTGCATAAAAATCGTCCACTGTATTCAGGCGCTGCCGTTTTGCCTGGGCCAGGAGGAATTCCTCCATGCTTTCCTCGGGGATATTGATTAGGTTGCGGCGGAACTCCCGTTCCAGCTCCCCTTTGCCCTGTTCAATGTTTTCCTCCCGCCGTTCCTTTTTAAACCAGCTGCGGATTTTGGTACGGGCCTCGTTGGTGCGCACAATTTTAAGCCAGTCCCGGCTGGGGCCCTTTCCCTGGGCGTTGCTGGTAAGCACCTCACAAATCATACCGGTTTCCAGTGTAAAATCCAGGGAGACCATGCGCCCGTCCACCTTGGCGCCCACCATACGGTTGCCCACGGCGGAGTGGATGGCATAGGCAAAGTCGATAACTGTGGAGCCAATGGGCAAGTTCATTACGTCGCCCTTTGGGGTAAAGACAAAAATTTCCTCCGGCGCAATATCGGACTTAATGCTTTGGACGATTTCCTGGGCGTCGCCGGATTCCTGCTGGGCCTCCAGCAGCTGGCGCACCCAGGCCAGGCGCTCCTCCAGCTTATCCTTACCGCTGATACCCACCTTATATTTCCAGTGGGCGGCAATGCCGTATTCGGCGGTATAGTGCATTTCCCAGGTGCGGATTTGTATTTCAAAGGGGATGCCCGCCTTATCCAGCACGGTAGTGTGGAGGGACTGGTACATATTGGCCTTTGGGGTGCCAATATAGTCCTTGAAGCGGTTGGGGATAGGGGTAAACATATCGTGTACCACGCCCAGCACGCTGTAACATTCCACATTGGTATCCACAATGACCCGCACGGCATACACATCGTAAATTTCGTCAAAGCTGCGGCCCTGGATGTACATTTTGCGGTAGATGCCGTAGATGCTTTTTACCCGGCCGGAAATATAGACCTTCATGTTTTCATTGGCAAACCTTTGGTTTATTTTTTCCTTAATATCGTTTAAAAAAGCGTGCCTTGCTTCCTTACGCAGTTCCAAAAGGCGTTCAATTTCCTGGTAGCCCACAGGGTCCAAAAAGCGCAGGGAAATATCCTCCAGCTCCTCCTTAATGGGGCGGATGCCCAGGCGGTGGGCCAGGGGGGCGTAAACCTCCATGGTTTCCAGGGCAATGTCCCGCTGCTTTTGCTCCTTTTGGAAGGAAATAGTGCGCATATTGTGAAGCCTGTCCGCCAGCTTAATAATAATGACTCGGACGTCCTTGGCCATAGCCAGGAGCATTTTGCGCACGTTTTCCGCCTGCCGTTCCTCCTTGGAGGAGTAGGTAATTTTAGTCAGCTTTGTAACACCGTCCACCAGGGCGGCAACATCGGCGTTAAATTCTTTTTTCAGCGTTTCCAGGCTGATGTCCGTATCCTCCACCACATCGTGGAGCAGGCCTGCGCAGATGGTTTCACTGTCCATACCCATATCCACCAAAATAATAGAAACTGCAATGGGATGGATAATATACGGTTCGCCGGATTTGCGCATTTGGCCTTCGTGGGCTTTTTCGGCGCACTGGTAGGCCCGGGTAATCATCTCTAAATCATAAGAACGGTTGCTTTCCTTTATTGTTTGCATTAACAATTCAAAGGTATACATACAGTTTCACCACCCTTTAGGCATTGTAATATGGAGGAATCCTCCAGGTTCACTTTTGCCGCTGTGCCGGCAAGGACAAGGGCTTCCCCTGTGCCCCGGCGGGGCTGCAGCAGGCCCATTTCCTCCATAATATCCAAACAAAGCATCATTTTACAAAAATTTATTTTTCCCAGCCTGCACCAAAGCAGGTCGTACCCCCAGCCAAAGCCCCTGCACTGCTTTAGGTACCGGTAAATTTGGGCAATGTCCTCCCGGTTGGGGGTGATATACTGGGTAATTTTTTCTGTAAGGGGTTCGCGGCGGCGCAGCTTTTCGTAATATTGGCGGCCAATAATCAATTTATCCTGAAGCAGGCTGCCGGGGTGGACTCCCTTGATTTTAATGGAAACGCTGAC
>CAJTSZ010000011.1 GCA_910578755.1 uncultured Oscillospiraceae bacterium
TGCACCGCTATAGGTTTAGTATGTTGCAAAACTCCAAAAAAGCCATTACCGGGTGCTTTAACCTTGAAAAACCGTGTTAACCCTTGTCAAACGATGGAAGCAACACCATTTTTAAGGGCAGTGAAGCCGTTTCGCTTACCTGCTTTTACAAAAATTTTGGCCCTGTTTGTAAAAATTCTTTTTTTGTAAAAGGCTTATTTTCCATTGCTGTTTTGGCCTTTGCTGGTATATTTCCCCTTGTACACTGAGGGTGTTTTTTTCTGCTGTTATAATAATACACTATTTTGCTCTTTTTGTACATAAATACCATCATATATGGTGAAATTATTGGGAAAATTGTGGGGAAAAAGCAGGGTTTTCTGACAAATCCTCAAAAAAATTTTCCCTTATGCAGTAGTTTCCTTCTTTTTTTGCACTATGATGTCAGAAGGCAGGCAAAGCATGTTGAAAGCCCCTCGCCTAAAATTAGTATATTTTCCCAAACTACATACATTTTTCAGGAGGCGAAGCATATGAAAAAGAACACCTTATCTTCTGTTTTTTCCCACAGTAAAAAAATGGTTACCCTTGCCCTGGCAGGCGCCTTAACCCTTTCCCTGCTTTTTACTGGCTGCGGCAGCAGCAAAAGCTACGCTGCAGGTGACAGCGACTACGCCCCAGCAGCAAACACCAAGCAAAGCTGGGCCTCCTCACCCACGGCTGTAGAGGAAGAAATGGCACAGGATACAGCCGCGGATGACGGCGCCGCCTTAACCGAAGCGGGCCCCAACCAGGTGCTGCAAAACAAAAATGTCAAACTGATTTGGTTTGCCGACGTTACCATGGAAACCCTGGATTTTGAGCCCCTAATTGCCGGAATAGAGGAAACTGTGGCCCAGTACCAGGGCTATGTGGAAAGCTCCAGCGTCAGCGGCGGGAACCGCTTAACCGGCGGCCGGGACCGCCACTATGCCGATTACACCATCCGCGTCCCCTCCCAACAGCTCAACGGCTTTTTAAACCAAATGGGCACCCTAGGCAACATTACTTACCAAAACCTGCGCAGTGAAAATATTACCCTGGAATATGCCGATAATGAAGCCCGCAAAATGACCTTGGAATTAGAGGAAAAAAAGCTGATGGAGCTGCTGGAGCAGGCTACCGACCTGGCAGATATTATCCAGCTGGAAAGCCGCCTTTCTGAAATCCACTACCAGCTGGACGCCCTTTCCTCCACCCTGCGCAAATACGATGATTTGGTGGATTACAGCACCGTTTACCTCACTGTAAACGAGGTGCAGAAAATTACCGAAACGCCCCTGACCCTTGGCCAGCGCATTTCCACCGGCTTTTCCGATTCCCTTTATGAGCTGAAAATCCTAGGCGAAAACCTCCTTGTTTTCCTGATTGCCCGCAGCCCTATTTTATTGCTGGTTGCTGTGATTGCCGGTTTAATTGTTCTGCTGCTGAAGCGGCTGAACAAGCGCAACAAGGAAAAAATAGCCCAGTATAACGAGCAGCGCCAAGCGGCCATGAAGGCACAAGCCGAAAACAAAAACCCCAACCCCGATGAAACAAAGTAAGCTTTACAGGCGCTTTATTCCACCCCTTACAGCGGGTACTTGCTGTAAGGGGTTTCTTTTTTGGAGGCATTGGCTGCCTCCAAGCCTTTGCTACTGGGCCTGCGCGGCCCAGAGCCGCGCCCCATTCTTTTGGCGAGAAAAGAATGGGGAAAGAAACAGCAATTCAGCGGGTATTCCCGCTGAATTGGCAGCAAGTTCGCAAAGCGAACTTGTGACCCCATGCTGTGGGGCTGGCCTGCCCAAAAGTAGGGGCGGCATTCCCGCTAATGCTAAGCCAAAGGCACTGGCCTTTAACCGTTAGAACCCGCAAATTGAGTAATGCCGAGCGCAGGCGAGGCTACTAAGCGGGAATTTTGCCCCCTCCTTTGGGTAAAACTGGTGTTGCGCTGGGGAGTGTTCCTTATGAAATGGTTATGTAGCTTGACTACAACCTATTAAAATGAAAACACTCCCCAAGCATCACCAGCCGCCGCTTATTGAGAGGCACAGACAAATAATGGGTATCCGTAGGGCGGAACCCTCGGCGACTTTCTTTTCCATATTTCTTTCTTCGTAGAAAGAAATATGGTCAGGGTGTGGGGCTGAAAGCCCCAACAGCACAGGCTTGGAAGTAGCCAAACACTTACAAAAGAAACACAAGCTGGGCATAGCCCCCATAACTTTTCCCTTGCTTTTTCCTATCCCTTACTTTATCATGGATATGGAAGTTTTAATCTGCTTACTACTGCAACATGGAGGAATTATTTTATGCTTTCTGTTATCCGCAACCTAATTATTACATACCAAGGCTTGTTCCGCTTTTTGGGCGCAGCCCTGGCTTTGGCTGTGCTTTGGGGGTTAAAGGGGCCCCTGGCCAATTTAATTACAAGCCTGGTGATTAAAACCGTAAACCGCCGCCGCACCCTTATGGAGCCCAAAAACATCCGCTATGTGCTCACCCCTTTGCGGGCGCTGATTGTGGCGCTGGGTATTTTTATCATCCTGCCCTTGTTCGGCTACCCCATACAAGCCAATATGCTCCTGTACAAGGCCCTGCGCATTGCCGTTTTGGCCATTGCTTCCTGGATGCTAACCCGCTTGTGGGACTGCACTGCCGAACTGCTGTTTTCCATGAACGATACATTAAGCCAGCAGCTGAGCATTAACCTGAGCAAAACCTTGATTACCTTTTTCCGCAAGGCTGTTAAGGTTTTAATTATTGCCCTTGCCGCGGTTGCTATTTTATCCGAAACCGGCGCCAATGTTACCGCGCTGATTACCGGCCTTGGCCTTGGCGGCTTGACCTTTGCCCTTGCCGCCCAAGATACGGCCGCCAACCTGTTCAGCGGCCTGATTATCCTTATTGACCGCCCCTTTGCCGTGGATGATTGGATACAAACCCCCGCCATTGAAGGCGTTGTGGAGGATATTACCTTCCGCAGCAGCCGCATCCGCACCTTTTCCAACTCCCTGGTTATTGTGCCCAACTCCACACTGACCAGCCAGCCTATTACCAACTGGAGCCGCATGGAAAAACGGAAGGTTTCCTGCTCCATTGGGGTAGAGTACGGCGCTGCTGCCAGCCAGCTGGAAAGCTGTGTCAACCACATTACCCAAATGCTGGAGGAAAATGAAAATGTTGTGCCTGGCAGCGCTGTGGTAAACTTTGAAGCCTTTGGGGACAGCAGCCTGGAAATTGCCATTGCCTATTTTACCAAAACAACGGCTTTCAGCGAATACCAAAAAGTAAAAGAACAAGTGAATTTTGCAATTATGGCCATTGTGGAAAAGGAGGGCCTCTCCTTTGCTTACCCCACCCAAACAATTCACCTGAGCAAATAATGCCAGGCCTGCCGGTTTATGTACAAATTCCCCCTGCCTGAAAGGCAGGGGGAATTTTTCCACCCTCCCTTCAATACAATTAGTTGTACACTTTCACTGCCTTGGCGGTATAAATTTGGAGGGAAGGTTTTGCGTATTAAAAAGGACTCTGTATTATACTCTTCGGCCCTGTTGGCTGTATCCTCTGTTATTTTACAGCTTTTGGGCTTTATCTACCGGATTATTTTGGGGCGGGCAGCCGGGCCCCAGGTAATTGCTGTCCACGGTTTGGTAATGTCCGCCTACAATGTGGTGCTTTCCTGCACCTTAACGGGCATTGCCTTTTCTGTTTCCCGCATTGCGGCAAAATACCAGGCCTTAGGCAGCGGGCGTTCCATTCCGCGGCTGATTTCTGCTTCCCTTGGGTTATTTTTGCTTCTGTTTTCCCTGTTGGCCCTGCCCTTTGGGTTTTTTCGGGACTTTTTTGCTCAAACCATATTAGGGAACGGGGAAACTGCCCAGGCCCTGCTGCTTTTGGTGCCCTGCCTGTTTTTAACCGGTTTTGAAAACGTACACAAGGCTTATTTTTACGGCACCCAGTTTACCCTGCCCCCTATGGTATCCGAAACTTTGGAAATGTGCCTGCGCATTGGCTGCGCCCTGCTTTTGTTCCATCTCTTTGGCGTACCCTCCCCCGGGGGGGCCGCGGCCCTGATTGTGCTGGGTATGGTGCTTAGCGAGGTAGTTAGCGCCTCCTTCCTCACTATTGTTTACCGGATCCACCGCCGCCGGCTTACTGGCCAGGACGCTGTTCCCTTAAAACAGGTTTTAGGGGATATTGCCGGCATGGCCTTGCCTGTTTCCCTTTCCACCTTGATTAGCCGGGTGCTTTCCTCCGCCAATACCGTGCTTATCCCCCGTACCCTTATGCTTTCCGGCGCAACCCAGCAGGCCGCTATGGAAACCTTTGGCACCCTTTCCGGCATGACACTGCCCATGCTGCTTTTGCCCTCCGCTTTCCTTTCCCCTTTGATTACTGTGCTTACCCCCAAATTTTCCGCGGCGGCAGCTTTGCGCAATTCCCGAGAAATTAAGCGGAAATCCGCCAAAGCCCTGCACTGTGTGGGGCTCATTGGTTTTCCTGCCCTTGCCGTTATTTTATGCTTTGGCCGGTTTTTGGCCCAGCTGCTGTACAAAAACGAAAACGCCGCCAATTTCCTCTTCCCTTTAGCCCTAATTACCCTCTTAGGTTTTTACTATGTGGTGTGCGAAAGCATTTTAGAGGGGATTGGCCTGCAAAAACGCTGCTCGGTTTTAGCGGTTTCCGCCACATTTTTTGGCGTGTGCGTTACCTGGGTGGTGGGGGGAATTTTACGCCTTGGCATTTTAGGTTACCTTACCGGGGAACTGGTTTCCTCCATTGCAGGGCTGGCTATTTCCCTGTTTTGGGTAAAAAAAGAGACAGGGCTGCAATTCCGCTGGCAAAATTGGGTGGGCATCCCCCTGCTGGCCTCTGCCCTTTGTATTTTTACCGTTCGCCCTGTCTTTTTATTTTTTACCGGCAGCGGCGTTTCCCCGCTGCTGTGCTTTGCCTTCTGTGTTTCCCTGTTTGCCCTGCTGTATTCCTTGTGCCTGCGCCTTTTGGGCGTCAACTACCCTGCTTATTTAAGCAGCTTGCGGGACAACAGTGTAGGTTAATTTACACTACAACCCTTTTTCCACACCAAACCCGTAGGCAGTGATGTGGTGGTACAGCTCCCCGGCCCGCAGTACCACCCTTGGGAAATTGGTATGCGCCATGGCATTGGGGTAGTGCTGTGTTTCCAGGCAGAGGCCGCTGTTTTTTTCATAGCTGCCGCCATCCTTTGGTGTTACATTGCAGGTATGTATAAAATTTGCCGTGTACAGCTGCATTCCCGGTTGGGTGGTATACACATTCATAGTAATGCCGGTTTTTGGGCCCAGGACCTCCGCTGCAAGTATAAAGGCGCCCTCCAAATTCCCCAGCACATAGTTGTGGTCGTAGCCGCTGCCGTTTTTCAGCTGCACATCTTCCTGGTTGATGTCCCTGCCAATGGCCTTTGGCTGGCGGAAATCCATGGGGGTACCCTCCACCGGCAAAATGCTGCCTGTAGGCAAACATTCCGGGTCATTTTCTGTAAAGGCCCCGCTGTGGATGCAGAGGCGGTGGTCCAAAATGGTGCCGCTGTGGTGGCCGTTGAGGTTAAAATAGGTGTGGTTGGTCAGGTTAATTACTGTATCCTGGTCACAAAGGGCGTTGTACTCGATGTTCAGTTGGTTTTCCTCATCCAGGGAATATGCCACGCTTACCAGCAATGTTCCCGGATACCCCTCCTCCCCGTTGGGGCTGAGGTAGGAAAAAATAACCCCTTCCTGGGTGGCTGTGTGGTTCCACAGCCGGTGGTCAAAGCCCCTATTTCCCCCGTGGAGATGATTGCTGCCGTTGTTGACAGCCAACTGGTACTCCCTGCCGCCAAGGGTAAACACACCCTTTCCAATGCGGTTGGCATGGCGGCCGGGCACTGCCCCAAGGCAGGCTGTTTGCTTTTCGTAATCTGCCGCATTGGCGCAGCCTAGGGCTACGTCGGTGAGTTCGCCGTTTTTATTGGGTACCCAAAGGGAAACAACGGAGGCGCCAAAGTTTGTCAGCTCCACTTTACAGCCCGCCTCATTGGTAATGGTGTATAATACGGCCTCCTCCCCAGTGGAAATGGTTCCAAAAGTTTTTTTTGTAATGTTCATTGCTGCCCACGCCCTTCCTTTCTTGCTGATGTATTTTTCGGCCATCCCCAAACTTCCTTATTTTTCAGGGGTAAGCTCTTCTATTTTAGTACAGGCCGCCTGTAACAGGCGGCCTGTATTTATTTTACTTTTTAATTGCCTATATAATTTCAGATGCTTCTACTGCACCCTGCGGAACAGCCGCTTGCGCAAAACGTGAACATAGGCGTAGGTGATGCGGGAAAGGGCAAAGTCAAAGGTGAGAAACACTAAGTTCCCCATAGCCAAGGTGACCAACAGGGTATATTTGCCAAAGGTGCCCATTTCTTCTAAAATTTCCGTTAAACCAAATAGGTTAATAATAACCCAGTAGCTACACACAATAGCCACATTAAACACCGCAAGCTTTATTAAGTATTGCAGGGGCCGCCACTTTATTTTGTCCAGCTTCCCTTTTACAATGGGGTAAAAGCCAAAAAAGCCAATAAACATCATGGCGGCCTCCTTATCGGGGCACATAAACAAGGATAAAATAGAAACCGCCGCATACACAAGGGTTGCCGTTTGTATGCCGTTTTCCACAACCACCACAATAAGAAGAATGCCTGCCAGGGATGGCAGGGCAAAGGTTGCAAAGGGGATCATCCCAGTCATAAACATAAGCAGCAGGCACAGCGCGGAGGAAAGGCCCCCCACGGCCACCTGTGTGCTTTTTCTTATTTTCATA
This sequence comes from uncultured Oscillospiraceae bacterium, assembly GCA_910578755.1. GTDB lineage: Bacteria > Bacillota > Clostridia > Oscillospirales > Ruminococcaceae > Negativibacillus. The sequence goes on from CAJTSZ010000011.1 coordinate 6,832, forward strand.
GTTCGCCTCTCTTATTTTCCCTGCTTAGCAGCAAAAATCGCCGCACATACAGTCGCAGCAGCAGTCCGCGCACATAAAGCCGGCACACAAATCGCAGGGGGTACAGCCCACCATACTGGTGGTGTAACCGCCGTAGCTGCTGCCTGCCGGGCGGCCGGTATTGCGCTGCCAGGCCATTTGGCTTAGGGCCTCTTGGTATTCTGCGTTGCCCGGGCTTAGCTGCACCGCCTTTGCAATGCAGCGGTAAGCCTCATCCAGCCAGCCCTTGCTGTACTGCACATTGCCCTTTAAAAAGTACCACTCGCCGCTGCGGCTTTGGGCTGGCACGCCGTCCAGCAGCTCCTCTGCCTCCACCATACGCCGCTGCATAATCAGCCGCCGGATGTCGCTGAACTGCCCGCTGTCCTGGCTGCTGTAACTTCCTTGGCTGCCATAGCTGCGGGCATTTGCGCTGCTGCCCTGCTTACGCTGCCTCTGAACCATATCGTAAGCCTCGTTAATCTGCTTCATTTTTTCCTGGGCCAAATCCGCCAGGGGATTATTTACGTAATTATCTGGGTGGTATTTTCTTGCAAGGCTGTGGTATGCCGCTTTTACCTCTTCATCTGTGGCATCCGGCACAACTCCTAACACTTTATATGGGTCCATATTTTCCTCCCTGGCTTTTCCACATTCTTCTGTTAAACCTGCTGAAAGTTCTTCTTTTATTTTGCTTAATCCACATCCTGTTTATCCATGCCCCGTCCCTTGGGGCAAAGCTGGTCCACACTGGCCCTGAGGCCCAAATACATGGTATTATCCAAAATATCCCGGAACATTTCATTTACCGGCAGCAGCTGGTAAGCCTTTACGGCCTCTGCCGCGGTTAGGTACAAGGAACGCACCGCATCCCCCCGGCTGATTTCCCCCTGGGCACTGTACAAAAAGGGGTTGTAGTTGCCGGTTTTGCGGTCCTCTTCCCAGTCGTCCAGGGCGTCCGCCAAATAAACCCACCGCCCCAGCAGATAGCCCATACGCCCCAAAGCCCTTTTAGCCAGGCTGTCCTGGGCCAGGGCTTCAAAAATAGCTTCCATAATGTGGGCCGTAGGCTCGCAGGCCCTGTCCACCACGGGGCACCTTTCTTTTTCCAACGCGGTTTGAGCCGCCATTTCCTTTGCCATTACTTGGGCAGTTTCGGGAAATTTCTTCTCCGCTTTTTGAAATGCTTTGCGGGCAAAGGGGTAAGCCGTGAAGCAGGACAGCCTTTCGTACCAGCTGCCGTCGTGGAGATTATCCAGCAGCTTATAATAAAGGAGCAGCGCAGCCATGGCGGCCGCTTTGTCCAGGCTGCTGTTTGCCTGGCACACCGCCCGCTTTTTTAAAGGATGGGCCACACAGTTTTCCCGGTGAAACCGGGGGGGCTCCTCCCCCAAAGCCATAGAAAGCATTGCCAAAAAAGCAAAGTCATAACTTAAAGTAAAACGATAGAAAGGGCCGTACACCCGGCCCAGCTGTTTGCATAAGCCGCAGTACACGCCCTGGTATGCTTCATAATCTTTTATTTTTAGTTCCTGCTTCACCGGTTTAATATACCCAAACAACGGCTGGCCCCCCTTTTGCCAAGCAAAGCGGGTTTTTCCAAAAGGGAAATTCACGTACACCAAAGCCTTCGCCTGATTTCTTTTATTTTACAATACTTTATCTTTTAAATGTTTAACAATTTGTAAACAACCCGTATTCTAAACGAAAAGAAAGGGCAGTCTCTACTACCCTTTCTTTTCGTTTTATCTTATTTCAAAACACCCAACCCTTTTCCTTTTGGGAAACCAACCGCTGTGCAGTGCAGCAATCTTATAATGTGGCTATACGACCATGTATAGTTTCCAAAAGAATAGGGCCCGGAGTGCGGGGCTGGGTAAGCTCCGCAAAAAGCTAAGGCTTGGGGGCACCCCAAGCCCTGCAATAAGGGCAAGGCAAAAGGCCAGCCCTTTCCGGCTGGCCTTTTAACTTGCTGCTATTCCGGTATTTTGCTCAGCAGCACGTAGCCTATAACAAACAAAATCAGCAGCGCCAAAATGCCGTAGGTGGAAGAACCAAAGGCGAAGGCGCAGAAGGATAAAATCAGCGGGCCGAAAAAATCGGCAAACTTACCAAAAATGTCAAAAAACCCAAAATATTCGTTGGATTCTTCCTTGGGCACCAGTTTACCAAAGTACGCCCGGGAAAGGGACTGTATGCCCCCCTGAGCCATGCCCACCACCACGGCCATTGCCCAAAACTCCCAAGCCTGGTCCAACTGGTAGCCAAAAACGCAGACGCCGGCGTAGATTAAAATAAACAGCTTAATTAGCTTTAAAGAACCAACCCTTTCCGCTAAGTAACCGGAAAAAATAGCAAAGGGAAAGGCCACAAACTGGGTAAGCAGCAGCGCCAGCACCATGCTGGTTTCGCTTATGCCCACCTCGCCGCCGTAGGCAGTTGCCATGGAAATAATGGTGTAGACGCCGTCAATATAGCAAAAATAAGCCAAGGTAAAGAAAAATAGCTTTTTGTTTTTGCGCACCTTTTTCATGGTTTCCCGCAGCCTGCGGAACACATGGGAAAGCTTGTCCGCCCGGTTTTCCAGGGCATGTACCTGTTTTACGTTTTTCAGCAGGGGGATGCTCATGCCCAGCCACCAAAGAGCTGTAATTAAAAAGGAAATTTGGGTGGCCTCCATGGTTTCCAGGCCAAAAGGTTTTATAAAGATTAACCCTAACCCTACAATAAAGGGGATGCAGCTGCCAATGTAACCCAAGGCATAGCCATAGGAGGAAATTTTATCCATGCGCTGGTCTGTAGTAACGTCTACCAGCATGGAATCATAAAACACATTGCAGGCGGAATAGCCTACCCTTGCCACCACAAACAGCAGCATATAGGCCATCCAATCCGTAGTGATGCACAAGCTCAGCAGGCCTGCCAGGCCCAAAACCAAAAAAGCAGTAAACAGCTTCTTTTTCATGCCTCTGTAATCTGCCAGGGCGCCTAAGATGGGGGAAAGCACCGCCAAAATAAGCACTGCCACGGAAGTTACCAGCCCCCATAAGCCGGTAGCATGGGCGCTGTCCACCCCTTGGGCCTCCGCTAAACTGCGGAACATAATAGGAATTGTTGTAGAAACCAACAGAATAAAAGCAGAATTGGCCACATCGTACAAAATCCAGCTTTTTTCCTGTTTTGTTATCTTATTTTTCATTATTGTTATACCCTCCTAACTTCATCAATGCTTATAGTAACATTTGTTACTATTTTACCATTGTTTCTGCAAAATAGCAACTGCTTCTATTTCCATAAAACTTTTCACCATTTTGTATGTTTTGTATGAAATTTTCTATTTTTTTGTGTAAATTACAGATATTTTTTAAAACAAATTGACACTATTTATTGCATATGTTATTATGGCTCTGTTAATAAATATTGAACAAAATTTTAAGCAGGGAAAAAGCATAAGCAATAGCAGTTTTTTCCCTAAAACCAGCCCTTGTACGGCTGTTTCTTTTATGTTTTCTATTATTACATTAAGTTCCCAGCGCAAGCGGGAACACAAATTTATGGAGGCGATTTTTCTATGCCCGAAACAGAACAACATGTAGAAACTACCCCCGGTTTTGACATGAAAAAATCTATCAGTGGGGAAAGCTTTATTTTCTTCGGCCTGTTCCTGGCTTTATTTTGCTTTATTGGCAGCAAAATGGGCACCATCAATATGCTGAACACCATGATGGAAACAGCCTACCAGCTTTTGCTGGATACTGTTTTTAAAATTATGGCTATTGCTGTGCTGGCTGGCGCTATCTCCGGCCTGTTTACCGAGTTTGGCATTGTTGCCGTAGCAAACAAAATAATTTCTCCCTTAATGAAGCCTATGTATGGCCTGCCCGGCGCCAGTGTTATTGGCGTTATTGCCACTTACCTTTCCGATAACCCTGCCATCCTTACCCTTGCCGACGACCAGGGCTTCCGCCGTTACTTTAAAAAGTACCAGCTTCCCGCCCTTACCAACATCGGCACCGCCTTTGGTATGGGCCTAATTATTACCACCTTTATGATGGGTATTCCTTCCCCCACAGGGGAAAGCTTTGTAAAAGCCGCCTTTATTGGCAACCTTGGGGCCATTATTGGCAGTGTTGTCAGCGTGCGCATTATGCTGTTCTTCACAAAAAGGGTTTATGGCGTGGAAGAGCCATGTGAAGTAGAGGGGATTCAGCAGCTGCTGCGCACCGATGTGCGTATGGTACGTACCGGCGGCGCTGGCACCCGTTTTATGAGTTCCATGCTGGAGGGCGGTAAAGCTGGCGTTTCCATGGGCTTTGCCATTATCCCCGGTGTACTTATCATTTGTACCTTGGTTATGATGCTCACCAACGGCCCGGACGCAGCTACCGGCGCTTACACCGGCGCTGCCTACGAAGGCATTGGCCTGCTGCCGGCTTTAGGGGAAAAGCTGGAATTTATCCTTCAGCCCCTGTTTGGGTTTACCAGCCCACAGGCTGTAGCTGTACCTATTACCTCCCTTGGCGCTGCTGGCGCCGCCATTGGCCTTGTGCCCAAAATGGTTGCCGGCGGGCTGATTACTGGCAACGACATTGCTGTGTTTACCTCTATGTGCATGTGCTGGAGCGGTTATTTAAGCACCCACGTTGCCATGATGGACAGCTTAAAGTGCAGCAACCTGACAGGCAAGGCCATTTTAAGCCACACCATTGGCGGCCTGTGCGCAGGTACAGCGGCACACTGGCTTTATGTGCTTTTTTCCATGATTGGCTAACTGATACCGCGGGTATACTGGAAGTATACCCGCGGGTTTATTATTGTAATCAGAAAAGAACAGGCACAAATGTGCCTGTTCTTTTTCATAATATGATACAAATAAGGCCGCCGCAGCCTTCGTTAATAATGCGTTCAATGGTTTCCTGGAGGCGTATTCTTGCGTCGGAGGGCATACGGTACAGCTTGTTGTGCAGGCCCTCGTTTACCAGCTCGTGGAGGGATTTGCCAAAAATATTGGACTCCCAAATTTTCCCCGGGCTTTCCTCAAATTCCTTCAGCAGGTACATCACCAGCTCCTCGGACTGTTTTTCGCTGCCCACAATGGGGGAAACCTCCGTGGTAATATCCGCCCGCATCATGTGTATGGATGGGGCCGAGGCCTTGAGCCGCACGCCGTACCGGCCGCCCTGCTTTACAATCTCCGGTTCCTCTAAGCTAAGCTCTTCCAAGGAAGGCATTACAATGCCGTAACCGGTGGCGGCCACCTCCTCCAGGGCGCCTTTTATTTTATCGTATTCCTTTTTAATTTTGGCCAGTTCCACCATGCAGGGCATTAGGGCCTCTTCCCCGTTAATTTGCAGGCCCGTGGTTTCCCCTAAAACCTGGTAGAACAAATGGGGCTCCACAGAAACAGCTATTTTTACGTTGCCCTTTCCCAGGTCTACGCTGCTTACCTCCCCCCGTTTAATTTGTTCGCAGCATTCAATTTCCTTTAGCTGCTCCTTTACATGGCTAATGTGCCGGACCTCCCTGCAGTTGGTGCAGATGGCTTCAAAAATAGATTTTTTCAGCCAGTGGTCCTTTTCCAAAGCCACAATCCACCGTGGAATGTCCACCTGAATTTCCTTTACCGGAAATTCCAGCAGCACCTGGTTCAATACCTCTTGTATATCCTCCTCTGTTAAATCCAAGCAGTTTACCGCCATAACCGGCACGCCGTATTTTTCCTCCATTTCCTGCACCATGGCCTGGGCTTGGGGGCTTTGGGGGTACATACAGTTCATAAGCACGGTAAAGGGCTTATCAATTTCCTGCAGCTCTGTAATAACCCGTTCCTCCGCCTCCTCATATTCTGCCCGGGGAATATCGCTGATGCTGCCATCCGTAGTAATAACCAGGCCTATGGTGGAATGTTCCTTTATCACCTTTTGGGTGCCAATTTCCGCCGCCATATTAAAGGGTACGGCGTCCTCAAACCAAGGGGTCATTACCATACGGGGCTGGTCGTTTTCCACATAGCCTAATGAACTGGGCACAATGTAGCCAACGCAGTCTATCATGCGGACATTCAACTGGGCGTTGCCATCCAAGGAAATTTTTACCGCCTCTTCCGGGATAAACTTTGGCTCCGTGGTCATAATGGTTTTCCCCGCTGCCGACTGGGGCAGCTCATCGGTGGCCCTATCCCGGCGGTAATCGCTTTCAATATTGGGGATAACCACATTTTCCATAAATTTTTTAATAAAGGTAGATTTTCCTGTGCGCACCGGGCCCACAACGCCAATGTAAATATCGCCGTCTGTCCTTCTGGCAATATCGTTATAAATGCTTTTTGTTTCCATACTTCAAAATTCCTCCGTTCACACTTTTGCCCACTGTTACAGCATAGGGATAAGCAGCATTTTCCTCTGCTGCAAAATGTCGCTTTCCAGGGCGTTTTCCTCAATTACGCTTTGAATGGAGGTGTTGTATTTTTTAGCAATGTCCCAAATACTTTCCCCTTGGTCTGCGTAGTAAATTGTTAAAGCACAGCTTTTATCCCTGGGCTTTTCCTTTGTTTCATCCACCGCAATTTCACAAATACCATTTTTATGCACCATGCAGTAAACGCAGCCCTGAATTAAAATTTCACTGCGCAATTCCACCTGGTTGCTGCCTACAATACTGTACCCTCCTGAAACCGGCGTAAGCACCGGCCGGAACAATATTTGTTCACAAGGGGCGCCGTTTAAGGGAATATGGTGGGTAATTTCCGCTGTATTGGTAACGCATTGCACCGTACCTTCCTCATCCCGCACCAAAAGGGTGCTTTCCAGCTGGAATGTCAGTACAATTTGCCCTTGGTCCACTTTTACATTTTGGTCTGTCACCCTGCTCCAGCCGTAAATTACGGCCTGAATATTCCCCGGCAGCTGTATGGTTTCCTTGTAGGAATGGGTATCCTGAACCGCATTCAGCAGGGTTAAAAAGGCAATTCCCTTGTTTTTAAAGGCACAGTCGTAGGCGGTGCAGTAGCAGTCGGCAGAAAGTACCATCTGTTCCCGGCGGTGAATGTTGGCCCGGGCCGCTATTTCCGCCGTAATGGCCAAAATGCGGTTGTCGCCGTCCATATCCGGCTTTGGCTGAACCTCGCAGCTGGTCACCTGGTACTGCACATTGCAAACACATTCATCGTCGGCGTTGGCGGAATCAATAATCTGGCTGACAGGCAGGGAATACTCCATCAGCTCTGGCTGGCAGTCCCCTTCGCCCTCCTGCGCCGGGTAGTACAGCAGCTGAATATGCAGTTCCCCTTTGGTTACTATTTTCCCTGAAATGACCTTGTAATCTGTTAGCACCGCAAACATCCTGCTGCTGATAACACAGCCAATGGCTGGTTTGCCATAGCCCAGCTCCAGTTCCTCCTTTACAGTGAAAGGGCTGCTGGCCTGGGCCACACATTCCGTTACGTCCAAAATATTCTTTTTCAGCTGCACGCCCATGCCGGTACAATCGCTTACTACTTTTTCTTCCCCACAGCTGGTCACCCGTATTTTCAGGGTGGCAGCCCCCCGCACCTCCAACCGGCGGCTGCTTACCGCCCTGCAGTTGGCATAGTCTATTTTGCAGCAAATATCCACCATGGGGTTTTGGGGCTGGCTTTTCAGCTCGCAGGTTTTGGTAAAGGGGATTTTGTAATCAATACAGCGCATTTGGTTATTTTCGCCTAGGTACAAAATGGCCACGGCGGCCATAGCCTCTATGACCAGCCGTTCCCCCACAGCCTGGGCTGAAGCCACAGCGCAGGTGACGTCGCACTTTAAAATGCGCAGGATATCGGGGCAGTAATCGGGCAGCATAATGTCACATTCCAAGGCTTGCTCCACGGCACTGTCAAAAACAACTTCGTTCATGGGCACCGTTTGCTGTGTTATGTTTAATTCCATTGAAATCGCTCCTTACTTTTCAAACTTGTCAGGCAGGTTTCCTTGCATAATTCTTTCTATCCCATTCTTATGTAGCTTTTTTGGGGAATATTCCCCCTGCTTTGGCTGCAGAAACGCAAAAAAAGAACGGTACATTGCGTACCGTTCCTGTTTTTCCCTTATTGGCTGTTAGGCCGCCACAGGCCCTCCGGGTAAATGTAATTATCCACCAGCCATTTGCCATCCACCTTGGCTATGACAAAATCTGTTTTGTAATATTCCGGCGGCTTGTAGCCTGGGTCGTTTTCATCGTCTATAAACCCTGTTACCGCGTATTCTACCGTGAGGGTAATCCTGTTTTCCGCCGCTTCCTTTACCTCCATGGCGGTTAGGGCTTCGGCAAAGGAAAAGCCCGATTTATATTGGCCCATGCGGTAAACCTTACCGTCCACCTTGCGTATAATTAAATTGCCATCCTCTGCCGGCGCCGTTTGCTCCAGCTGGGCAATGCCCTCCTTGGTAAACACATTTTCCACAACCTCCTGGTAGTTCAGCAGCTCATGAGATTGGGGAATCCTGTACTGCAGCAAAGGAACCTCCTTTCTATCCATTTCAAACATAACACAGTCGCCCACATTATAAATATCGTTGGCGCAGTACCACAAGTCGATGGCAATTTCGCTGATGTCCTGGCCGCTGCTGTCCTTCACCACAATGCTGCTGAAATCCCGTTCCTTCCAGTGGTAATACCCTCCCTGGGGGTAACGGGGCACATACCCTTCTGCAACTTCTGCCCCAGGCGCTTCCGCCTCTTCTTTCGGGTCAGCTGTTTGCGCCTCTTCTGGGCTGTTAGGCGCTTCTGCGCTGCCTTCTTCCGGGCTGGTTGGTTCTGCCACATCTGCGCCGCCCTTGTTTTTTAAGGCACAGCCGGAGAAAAGCAGCAGCGCCAGCAAAAGGCCAACCCAGGGGTAAAATTTATGTTTCATAGGCTTCCTCCTTTTGTTCCAATGGCCTGCAGGCTTTTCTGCCAATTAATAAAACATGTAATTTATATTCTTCATTGTTGTTGCAAAACTGTTAAATGAGTAATTATATGTTCTTACATTACAATTGGCATCCCAAATGTAAACTAGTTCATCTGGTCGGCTCCATCCAATGAAAGCTAAAGTATGGCCATCGCCCCGAACACGAAAAATAGAACCACGTCGGGCAACACCGCTTACAAAAAAGGCTTCTACATCAGCCTTATTAGAAAAGGTGACTGCAGCTGAATAATCTCTGTCTGGGAAAGGGTTTTCCCCCCAATATATTCATGTACATAAAAGCCGAATCCAAAACATTGCTTCGCCTGGTGGATTTTATCCTTTGTCACATAGTTTATGCACTTATTATGGGATACACATGGTTTTCCATCAGTAGTAAAATAGGAACCATTGGGATATTCTTTTGAAGGTATGGTTTTGCCATTAATATTAGAATATGCCCGCGATTCAAATGTGGAACCAGTGTCTTCGGGATTGGAACTGGAAAAATAGGGCAAGGACATAATATATTCCTCTTCCTCTGCTGGGGTCATGTCCATTTTTTGAACGTTTGCCCTTCGGTCTTTGATATTGGCGTCAATAATATATTCGAAATAGTGGGGAATGTCATTCTCCAAATCATCATCATACAGGGTGGATTCCGCTTCCACAGACCAATCGGGATTGAGGGCACACCAATAAATCCGTTGATTGGAATAGGGTACCATTTGCTCGATTCCCGGCACATCGCCAATACAGTCTAACTGCTGTTCCGGAATAAAATACCTGTAAAGAACATCGTCTACCACATAATAGATCAATACATCATTGGCCTGGATATGCGTAACCGTTCCATCTGTTTCCAGTATGGTTTGCTTATTCTCTCCGTTGTAGTCAATACTGAATATCTCCTTCCCGGAAGAAACATACAAAAGCCCCTTAACCGGGGAAAATACCGTAATTTTTTCAGGATATATTAATTTTGTATACTCCGGCTGATATATTTTTTCAAAATTTGTTCTATACAAATACCCTTCAGTATAACCTGTAATCCCCCTTTGGATATGCTCTTCGGAGTACCGAAAAACATAGGCATTGCGGTCTTCCGGGTGATAGGGATATTGTTCAAACCGATATTCCGCTGCAAAAAATTCATCTGCCGATATTTCTGAATTCGCCGGCTCCTTTGATGCAGACGCTGTTACAGCCATACCTATTATCATAGCCGCCGCCAACATAAAACTTAAAATATTTCTTAATTTCATTGTCATTCCCCTTTCCAATCTATTTTTATCAGTGAATAAGAACCTCTATCATAATGCTATAGTACTACCCCCTTATCTACCATAAGTATTCATATTAGGAAATAACTCCTTTCTTTTACCATATATTATCACTAAATCCAAATTAATTCAATATGTTTATAAGAAAATTGACATCTATCTTCATTATCTCACATTTTATTGTTAATCATAGACAAATCTTTTTATCTTCTGTCAGGGTCATGCCCGTAGCTGGGCGCACTGTTGAAAAAGGCAAGTGAAGCCCGCCTAAAAAGCAGGTTCCACTTGCCTTTTCGTTCTATTTTTTTATTTCCATCGCTTTAATTCCCGCTTTCCCGCCGCAGGATGGAGCCTGCTGGTATGGCCTTTTCCCAGGGCATGGAAAGCTTCATCATGGCATGGCTGGCCGCCTCCTGGGGGCAGCCGGCTTCGTCAAAAATGGCCTCCACTGTAAGAGGATATGGCTTCTCCCCAGGGGAGAGCACCTCTAGCACGTCGCCCTTAACAAATTTGTTGCGCTGGGTACAGTAAAGCTGCCCATCCTTCCAGCCGTCCACCACGGCCACCACGTCCCACTGGCGCACATAGCCGCCGTTTTCGTAATACTGGCCGTTTTCCGGCCTGCCAAAGTAAAACCCGGTGGAATACTGCCGGTGGCTTACCTTTCTGGTTTCCTCCTCCAGCCAGGCAGGCAGCTGGTAGTGCTCCGGGTCCTTCCAGTACAAATCCAGGGCCTGGCGGTAGGCGTTAGTCACCACCGCTACATAGTAAAAGGATTTTGCCCTGCCTTCAATTTTCAAGGAGGTAATGCCGCACTGGGCCAGCTTATCAATATGTTCTATCATACACAAATCTTTGGCGTTTAAAATATAGGTTCCCTTTTCGTCCTCGTAGATGGGGAAGTACTGGCCCGGCCGCTTTTCTTCCATTAGGTGGTAGCCCCAGCGGCAGGGCTGGGCGCACTCGCCCCGGTTGGCGTCCCTGCCTAAAATATAGTTGGAAAGCAGGCACCGCCCGGAAAAGGACATACACATGGCACCATGGACAAAGGTTTCTATCTCCAGCTCCGGCGGGGTATTTTCCCGTATGGTGCAAATATCCTTAAAGGAAAGCTCCCTGGCCAGCACCACCCGCTTGGCCCCCATGTAAAACAGTTCCCGGGCGGTTAGGTAATTTACGACCCCGGTTTGGGTGGAAATATGCACTTCCACCTCCGGAACCACCCGCTTGGCCTCCATTAAAACGCCAATATCCGCTACAATGAGCGCATCAATGCCGCAGTCCCTGGCGTCCCGCAAATACTGGGCCAGCAAGGGGATTTCCTTGTTGGTGGGCAGGGTGTTGCAGGTAAGGTACACCTTTACCCCTTTTTCGTGGGCCATTTGGCAGGATTTTTTCAGCGTGTCAAAATCAAAATTGGCGGAAGCCGCCCGCATGCCAAAGGCGGTCCCTCCCAGGTAAACGGCATCTGCCCCAAAGTGAATGGCGTAGCCCAGCCGTTCAAAATCGCCCACCGGGGCCAGTATCTCCGGCTTTGTTGTTTGCAGCATGATGTTCTTCCTTTCGCTGTCCCGCTTTACTCCGCGGTTTTTTCTTCTGTTTCTGCCTTAGCGGCTTCCTCTGCTGCCACTTCCTTGTTCACCTGTTTGGCTGTGGCAATATTGGCCTGGTGCTCCTCGTAGGTGGCGGCATAATAGTAGTTGCCTCTATCGTCACTAACAAAGAAATAGTAGTTTGTATCCTCTGGGTAGATGGCCGCCCGAATGGCATCAATACCCGGGTTGCAGATAGGCCCTACAGGCAGGCCCTTTGCCACGGTAGAATCGTAAGCGTCGTACATAGCCTGGTTATTGGTTGTAACATAAGGCTTAATGCTTTCCTTAATATAATAAGCGGTGGCGTCGGACTGCAGGTGCGGGTATTCCCCTTCGTTGTTCAAACGGTTGTGGAATACAGAAGAAACCAGGGCCATTTCATCCGGCTCGCCCACCTCCCTTTGGATAATGGAAGCCAGGGTAATTAAATTATCCAGCTCACCCAAACCGTTGGGCAGGTTGCGCATATCCAACATCAGCTCTTCTGTCATTTTATTTTCAAAGTTGGATAAAAACTTATCTACCACATCCTTGGGGTTCATATTTAAATAGAAGTAGTAGGTATCTGGGAACAGATAGCCTTCCAGCTTGCGGAAGCGGTATTCCTCGTCGGTAATTTTCCCAATAAATTCGTAGTCGTAGGTTTCTTCCTCCATGGCGGTAAAAAAGGCCTCGGCTGTACACACCCCGTTTTCCTCCAGGCGCTTGGCAATTTGCGCCGCGGACATTCCTTCGTAAAAAGAAATGGAAACCGTATCCGCCTCTTTATCCTTTCGGGAGATATGGCGCATCAGCTCATCATAGCCCCACTTGGAGTTTACAACATAGTTGCCCGCCAAAAACTTTCTGGGCTCCTTGCCCTCGCCCCGGTCGGAACCGTCCATTTTACGGAATTTAGCGTATATTTCAAAGGTGAGGCGCTGGTCTATAACGCCGGCTTCATCCAAAATTTTGGCCACCTTGGAAATGGAGCCTTCCGCTTCCTTAGGAATTTCAATCTCCACCTGCTGGTCCACTTGGTTAATACCCAACAGGTCGCTGGCCGAGCCCAAGGCAAAAAAGGCCAGGAAAATTGAAATTCCCACCAGCGCGCTAACAATAATCACCGTTGAAAAAAAGCGCCCTATCTTGCTTTCCTTTTTGCGCTGTTTATGGGGGGGAGCCTCATGGGCAGCCGGCCGCTGCTGCTGAGGCTGTTGTGCCGGCCGCTGCTGCTGGGGCTGCTGTGCCGGCCGCTGCTGCTGGGGCTGCTGTGCTGGCCGCTGCTGCTGGGGCTGCTGTGCCGGCCTCTGCTGTTGAGGCTGCTGGGGCGCTTTATTCTTTTTGAACTCAAATACAATGTCGTCGTTGTTTTCGTTTCTGTTCAATGAAGTTCCTCCTGTTTATTGACACGCTGTTTTTCCACAGCCAGTATAACCATTGCTTAACAAAGGTAAAACCGCCTGCCCGCACCCCAAGCTTGTGGCGCGGGACTGCGTTTTCGGCTTTGGCAGGCGCAGCTCCAAACTGGCGCTATACCCCTTTAAAAACGGGTATTTTGGATGCAAGGCAAAGAAAAATTGTTCAAACATCCTCATTGGTACCTTTCAACGTAATTTGATGATGATACCATTTTAAGAACGGTATTTTTTGCCTAGGGGCGCCTTTATCTTTCATTTTATAATAGCCCCGCAAAATAATCAACAAATTTTTGTAAACAAATTCTTTGACGCAAAAGTTTATCACCCCACAGTGAGGCGGCGCATACCATATACTAAGCAGGCGGGAAGGAACCTCCCTTTCACCAGCCTGCCCGGAAGGAGTGAACATAATTTATGTTTAGTAACTTATTTGGCGGCGGGTGCTGCAACAGCAACTGCTGCTGCAACAACAACTGCTGCTGTAACGATTGCTGCTGCAACAGCTGGGGCGGAGGCAACTGCACCTGGATTATTATTTTGCTGATTATCCTTGTTTGCTGCTGCGGTAATTCCTGCTGCTAAACTGCTTTTGGGCATCTCATCTGCCTGTTTTCGCCCCTTGCCGCCTGGCCTTTGCCAGGCGGCTTTTTTCTTTTTTCCCTTGGCCTTTCCCCATAACCAGCGTATGCTTTGCCTTTTTTTCCGGCTTAATGTGATGTACCTTGCGTTCTGTCACCAGCATATGGAGGGGCACGTCGTACCGCCCATGTTCCAGGGCCGGGATAACGCAGTCCGAATAGTTTACCCCCACCTTTACCCCCCGAAAGCGGGAAAGGTACCTGTCATAGTAACCGCCGCCATATCCCAGGCGGTAGCCCTTTAAATCATTGCAAAAGGCGGGCACAATACACAGGGCGCCGGCCCCTGTGCCACATACCTTTGCTTGGGGGCTTGGCTCCAAAATGCCGTAAGCGCCTGGGGCTAAATCCTCCATAGAGGAAATAAAGTGCATTTGCATTTCCCGGCTGTTGGGAATACACCGGGGCACTGCCACCTGTTTTCCGTCCTTGAAGGCGCGGCAAATTAACCGGCGGGTATCCACCTCCACCTGGCTGGAAACATATGTTATTAGCACCTTTGCTTTTTTGTACTGCGGCAGGCGCACAATTTTTTCAAAAATCAGGCGGTCCTTTTCTTTTTTTAATACTTCGGGCATATTTTGGCGCAAAGCACGCATTTTTGCCCGAAGCCCCTTTTTATATACCCGAAGGTCTATTCTTGACATTGAATTGCCTCTTTCAACCCTTGGGCCTGGCTTGCCCCCTTCAGTGCCTCCACTAGCTTTAAGGCAAATTCCACCGCTGCGCCAGCGCCCTTTGCAGTGATTATTTTTCCATCCTGCTCTACCGCTGCACCGGTAAATTCTGCCCCTGTTAATTCCTGCTCAAACCCGGGGAAACAGGTGGCCCTTTTCCCTTGCAGCAGCCCCTTATGGCCCAGCACAGAGGGGGCGGCGCAAATGGCCCCAACCCACAGGCCCTGTTGTTTGGCCAAAGCCAGGCAGCGTTCCACCGCTTCGCTTTTATCCAAATTGGCGGTGCCGGGCATTCCTCCTGGCAGTACCACCATTTCCATCCCTTCTGTTACAATCTCCCCTTCTTCTATATCGCAAATAAAGGGGATGCCGTGGGCACCGCACACTATTTTAGTGCCCACCCCCACGGTTTTTACCTGAACACCGCCGCGGCGAAGCAAATCAATGGGGGCAATGGCCTCCATTTCCTCAAAGCCGTCTGCTAAAAAAACGTATACCATACGTTTTCCCTCCTTCCATCCATATTGTTATGTTTTAATCTAAAATTAAGGAAGCATAAATAGGTTTGTTTTCCTGTTTCATATACCATTTTGCGCAGCCATAGGGCGCGCCCCTTTGCCCGTCTTCGTAAAGATATACTTCCACCTTCCTTCCCGGGTACAGCTGCTGCACCCCGGACACAGCCATGGGGCGCTGCTGCTTTGGGCACAGCAGTTCTTTCACCAGCACCTGGCCTTTATCCAGGTAAAGGCCACAGCAGCCAACGGTTTCCCCTGCTATTGCCACGCGGTACAACCCACCTTGGTGAAAGGCCGCCTCCTTTGCAGCATACTGCAAAAAGTTCTTGTCCCACAAAATGGCGTCCTTTGGCAGAAAAACCTGGCGCAGCCGTTCATATTCCTCTGCCCCTACCGGCAAAAGTTCCCCCTGCTGCCCAGGGCTTTCCCCAGGCAAAAAGGTTGTTCTTTCTAAATAAACCTGGGGCATAAAGCCCCGCTTTTCATAAAAGCCAAACAATTCCAGGGATGCCGGCGCCAAAAAGGCCATGGCAATGTTTTGGCTGTGCAAATACTGGTCTGCCTCTGCTAACAGGGCGGTGCTGAAACCACGTCCCTGATACTTGGGGGCTGTTGCCACCCCATAAACATAAGCTGCCGGGTATTGGGTACTGCCTACCCGGCAAGTGCAGGGCAGCAGGGTTAAAATAGAGGCCGCCTGCCTGTCCTGCTCCATTATAAGGGTTTTTCCCAGGGGAAACCCCTGAGAGAAAAACAAATCCAAATACGCCTTATCCTCTGCAAAACAGGCCGCCCAAATGTCCTGTAGGGCCGGAATGTCCCCACAGCCCGCAATCCGCACCGCTATTCCTCCTTTAAGCGAACAATATATTTTTCCAGCAAAATATCCGGGTAATAGGAAAGCTTTGCCTTGCGCAGCCCTTCCTCCCCCATGTCGTCCTCCCGGTTAATATATTGGCAGCCGCCGCAGTGGTGGAGTGCAAATTGCTGGTTCAGCATGGGGTAGGCCCCTTGCACCTGGGAAAAAGCCTTTTCCGCGTGAACAATAAAAACCTGTTCATCCAGGGGCTGCCCAAAGGAATAACCAACGGCCTTTCCGCCGGCCAAAAGCAGGCCGCCTTCCAGCCCCTCGCCCCAAAAGTGGTCCAAAGCTGTTTCCACGGCCTGGCGTTCCTCCGCCAGCCCGCTGGAAGCCTCTTCCTTTTCCCCGTACCATACCTGGTTTAGCTGCCGGCACAGTTCAATATTCTCCGGGGTAATTGGCTGGTACTCCCAATCCGGGTTATTTTCCTTGAATTTATTGATATGGTTGCGCTTGGCATGGAGTTTTTTCCCTTTTAGCTCCCGCAGCTTTTCCGCCGCGTACAAGTAGTCGCAGTGGGCCCTGTCATACTGAAAAACAAACCGGCCAGGAAAGGCTGCCTTTAGCTGCTGCGCCCCTTCTTCGGGCACGCCAAACATACAAAAGCTTTCCCCTCTTTGGGCGGAACACCCAACCATTTCCTCTATGGCCGCCAAAACCTCTCCCTTGCCAAAGGGGTACAGGTAGGAGCCTCCAGCCGCCTTACTGCGTACAATACCCAAACCGTGGGCTTGGGCCACCTCTGTTTTGTATATTTTTCTCCAATTATACAAATTGGAAAAGCAGTATTCACTGCTTTTGTACTGGTTTTCCCTAATAAGAGGGTCAATCCAGGCAATATCATCCCACCGAATCTCTTGGAAGTTCAAATTGGCCGTACTCCTCACTTACTAAAAATGGTGCTGTACAGCCTGCCAAACCTCCTGGCTCATCTCCTCCATGCTGCGTACTGCCTCTCCTTGGCAGCAGGGGATTACAGTCCAGCCAAACTTTTGGGCGGCATACAGCGCCGCGTCCCGGCAGTGCTGCAAATAAGCAAAGTTGGCCTCGTGAATGTCCTTTTTGCTTTCATCGCCATGGTAACGCTGTTTTAGCAGCAGCTGGGAAACCTTTGGGGCCATATCCAGGTAAACCACCTGGGTTGGGCGGGGCAGGCCCACCTTGTTATACTCCAAATCCTCCAGCCACCGCAAATAGGCGTCCCACCTTTCCCTTGGTTCCTTTGTTGTTTGGTGAACCATATTGGATGTGGTATACCGGTCCGCAATAATAGTATACCCCGCCTGCCACATTTTTTTGTATTTTTTTTGAAAAGCCGCATACCGGTCCACAGTGTAAAACAAGGAGGCGGCATAGGCGTTCACCTCCTCCGCCTGGCCCAGTTCCCCGCCCAGGTACATTTTCACCAGTGTGGAGGAAGGGTCCTTGTAATTAGGGAAAGACACTTTGGCCGCCTTTTCCCCCTTGGCCAAAAGCCGTTCCAGCAAAAGCTGGGCCTGGGTTGCCTTGCCGCTGCCGTCCAGCCCTTCGATTACTATCATTGCATTACTCATTTTTTACACCTAACTTTTTTAATTGCTCCGCAAACCCCGTTTTCCCGGCAGGTTTACTTGTATTTTTCCCGCATTTCGGCCATTTTCCCACAGCTCATTTTCCCTTCCGGGCAAGGCCCGCTTACGCAGGCAGGCCCTGCTCCTTTAAACAGGGTTGGCGCTGCTTCCTTTACCAAAAACAACATCTGTGCCGCTACATCCCGTATTTCCCACTGGGCGCGGCTACAACACCGCAGGCGGAAAAAGTTTTTCAGGCTGCGGGCATTCATTGTTACTATCATCTTAGTATCGCAAGCGTTAGGCAGCACAAAGCGGGCATCCTCAATGGCTTTCTTTTCCGCCGCGGAACAGGCCGCCTTTTCCTCCATTCCTGCGGCCAGCAGTTCCTTTTGGTGCTTCTCCTGAAGCATGGCGGCCAGGGCCAAATAGCTTTCCTCTGCCTGGGCCATGGCCTGCTGGTAAAGCTGCGCCGCCTGGGGCAGCGCAGCAATCTCCGGCGGGGTAACGTATTCAAAATGGTTCTCCTTTACATACCTTTGGCTCTGCACGCTGAAGGAGGCAATGCGGTGCCGCGTAATTTGTGCCAAAAGCGCCCGGGAAACACCCTCTATGCCAAAGGTAAAGGTTACATGCTCAATGGGGCTTTCGTGACCTAAATCCACCAGCCGCTGTAAAAACTTTTCTGTTTTTTCTTCTGTAAGGTTGTCCAGCAAATGGTTAATTTCTGCCGCGCTGTAGCATAGCTTTGCCGCCGCCGCAATTATTTTTTCCGGTTCCGGGGTGTGGGTAAGTAAAGTTACTTTTGCCATGTTGTTGCCTCCTGTATTTTTAATCTTTCCTATTCCTGCTTGCAGGGCTTGTCCCTTTTCCTTCCCCAAAGTATTTATTCCTGCAGGGCTGCAGGGGCCGGGCTTAGCCCGGCCTGCTGCTTTGCTGCAAAGGGGTTAGTCACAGTCGCAGTCGTTCAGCCTTGGAGGGAAAAAGTCCTCCATAGGGAACTGGATTTTACGGAACATTTCGCAGGGGTCGCCGGTAGAAAATTCGCTTTCTTTATCCGGGATGCAGAAATCATAAGCAGGAATCATCATTGCCACTGGGCGCTGCAGCTGTACAATGGTAAACAGGCCCACAGTAATAAACAGTTCCTTAGTTGCCTCCACATTGTCAAAATTGCCGGCAAGCTCACTGCTGCATGGGTGAGGGAAGTGGATGCCTGGGCAGCAGCACACTTTTTTGGGGCATTCTACCAAGCGGCTGGAAAGGCAGATAGGGTCTACCGTCTGCACTACCGCTTCCGGTGTCGTGTTGCTTTCCTCACAGGTGTTGTTTGCGGAAGAGAACACCCTTGCGTTGGCTTCGCTGCCAAAAAGAATTACCTTTTTAGAGAAGTAGGCAATGCCGCATACTGTTGCAGGCGCTGTCCCTGGGGAAAGATAAGCCGCTACCTCCACCAGGAAATAGAACGTCATGTCAACAGAATAGAACCCTTTGTTAAAGGGAACGGATTCCACATCCACGTTTACGCACAAAATTTGCACCTTTTTGCACTTCACATTGACGGCTCTATCAATTACTGGCTGGGCCTGGTCGCTGAAATACACCTGTAAGTCTTCCAGGCAATCTTTATCACAACAAAAAGCAGGGTATCAGTCCCTTTTTGCTGTAATGCCGCCTGTAATCTTAGAACTTTAAGTATAATATATTCAAAATAATACTTAAAGTTCTACTCATAATCTCCATTTAAGGCAGTTGAACTTATTTTCCCCTATTCCATATGGATAACATTAAGTCATTATATCACACTTTGGCAAATAAAAAAATTCCCCCGCATAAATTCTCCTGCCCTCAATAGACAAAATCTGCAACCTATAGTATAATATTCAATATACTCAATGTAGTTTCCTGTAAGGCAATAGGGCATACTTCCCCGCCCCAGGTACCTTTTCCTTGGAGGAAGGCCCTGCCCAGCCGGGGCCCTTTTCTTTTGTAAAAAAAGGGGCGCCTGCAAAACTGCACGCCCACTGGAACCCTACCATCCGCGCATTATAACAAAGCAAGCGCCAGCCCTTGGAACAACAACTGGCTCTTGGGGAAAAATCCCCACAAAAAGGAGGTTTTAAAACAACTATGGAAATGTCGAAAAAAAGTCCCCTGGAAAACCAAATTACCGACGGTGTTATTTGGAAACAGCTTCTTGCTTTCTTCTTCCCTATTTTACTGGGCACATTTTTTCAGCAGTTATATAACACCATTGACGCGGTAATTGTTGGGCAGTTTGTAGGCAAGGAGGCTTTGGCCGCTGTTGGCGGCCCGGCTAGCACGATTATTAACCTTTTAGTGGGCTTTTTTGTAGGCCTTTCTTCCGGCGCTTCTGTTATTATTTCCCAATACTATGGTGCTGAACGCCCTGAAGAAACCCAAAAGGCTGTGCATACTGCTATGGCCCTTTCCATTGTTGGGGGCGCTTTGCTTATGGTGGCAGGCATTGCCCTTGCCCCTTGGTCCCTTGCCGCTATGGACACCCCGGCGGATATTATGGATTTTTCCATTACCTATATGCGCATTTACTTCAGCGGCACCATTTTTTCCCTGATTTATAATGTAGGCTCCGGTATCCTCCGCGCCGTTGGGGATTCCCGCCGCCCTCTGTATTTCCTTATCGTCAGCAGCATTGTCAATGTTATTTTGGACCTTGTTTTTGTCCTGGGCTTTCGGTGGGGAGTTGTGGGTGTCAGCATTGCAACCGTTGCCTCCCAGGTGTGCAGCGCTATTTTGGTTATGCTTACCTTAACAAAAACGCCCCGCATTTACCAGGTGGATATTAAGGCAATCCGTTTCCATGGCACTATTTTTAACCAAATCATTAAAATTGGACTGCCCGCCGGCCTGCAGTCTGTTTTGTATTCTGTTTCCAACATTATTATCCAGGCCAGCGTCAACTCCTTTGGCACCGATACCGTAGCCGCCTGGACAGCCTACGGTAAAATTGACGGTATTTTCTGGATGATTATGAGCGCCTTTGGCATTGCAATCACCACCTTTGCCGGCCAAAACTTTGGGGCGCAAAAATATCACCGCCTGCGTAAAAGCGTCACCGTCTGCTGCGGCATGGCCTTCCTTGCTTCCGCCCTTATGAGCGTTGTTCTTGTTGTTTCCGGCCCCTATGTGTACCAGCTGTTTACCAACGACGCCAATGTAATAGATATTGGCCTGCGGGCTATGGACGTTATGGTCCCCTTCTACTTTACTTATGTATTTATTGAAGTGCTTTCCGGCGCCATGCGCGGCACAGGGGATTCCTTTATTCCAACCTTGATCACCTGTTTTGGCGTATGTGTGCTCCGTGTTTTGTGGATAGCCGTTGCTGTCCCCATGAACCGCACCATTGAAACTGTTTCCATGAGCTACCCCATCACCTGGAGCGTTACCTCCCTGCTGTTCCTGCTTTATTATCTCCCCGGCGGCTGGCTGAAGCGCTCCATTGCTAAGGCCGGTTTTCCCCCGGAGGATAAAACCCAGCCCCAATAATAACAACAGAAAAGCCGCAGCAGCTCCTCAGTTGGGCCCTGCGGCTTCTTTTTATTCTCTTACATTCTCCATAGCCTTTGCAAAAAACTGCCGGAACCCCTGCTTCAGAGCTTGGCTGCTCAATTCCCGCCCCTCTAAGTCGTAATAATATTTGCCGCTTGCCATATCCTTTGACAGTGAATCCAAAGGAAAGCCGGCAACCCGCTTTTCATGGGGCTGTGAAACCAAAAGAAAGGGCTCTGTGGCCAGGGAAAGGTCCATACTGCAATAAACAGCCTGTTCATTTAAAATGAGGCAGATGGCATTGCGGTACCGCGCTGTCAGGCTGCCGCCGTACCGCCCTGCCAGGGAGGAGTAGTGTTGTATCATTTCCTCGTCGTTTAACTCCCTGCCTTGCACCCTGCGTACATAAACCCCAGGCTGCTCGCTGTCGCTCACCTCGTCAAAATATAAACCGCTGTCACAGGAAAACACCGGCATATAAAAGGCCTGGTAATAGGCTTTTGCTTTTAGTTGTGCATTTTCCAAAGGGGTGCTGCCGCATTCTTCTACCTTAGGAATAAGGCAATCCAAAGCATTTAAGGCAATAAGCTGAATATCTAAGGGCGCAACAGTCCGCTTCATCACAGAAAATTTTGCCTGATTGGTGGTGGCGTATAAAATTTTCATAAAACTTCTCCTTATTCTTCCTATTCTCCGTACTTTAACCTGACTGATGCAAACCCAGCAATACCTTTACTAACAAAAAAAGTGGTTTTCTTACGAAAACCACTTTTTCTTGGAGCTGCTAACCGGATTCGAACCGGTGACCTCGTCCTTACCAAGGACGTGCTCTGCCGCCTGAGCCATAGCAGCATACCCAATCAACGTTTTATATTATATTATATTATTTTTAAAAAGTCAAGCACTTTCTCGTCATTTTTCTTCTAAATTTCTAAAATCTATTTTTCAGAACCAGGAAGCCCAAATCAGGCCCTTGCTACACTCGCCTTGTTCTTCCTTGTTATATCCCCCTCTAAAAAAAGAAGCACCAACAATAAAAAACAAACAAAAAAGATGCTGTACCTGCCCCAATCACCGCTTAATCGAGCCCCAAAAACTACGCCAAACACAAAGGATACCGTAATAGCCACAAACAAAAACAGCTTAATAAAGTTTTTCCATGTGGGGTTTAGTATGGCGTTTCCCATATATTCCCCCACAAAGCGAATATTTCCCGATGCAATGGTGGTTGCTACTAAGTTCCCCTCCCACATAGTAAAAGAAGCCAGCTGAAAACCTGCCATAAAGGAAATTAAAAAGTTAATGGGCGTATGCAGCAGTTCTGTTGGCAAAAGGCCAACACACAAAAAAATACCCATTTCCGCCCACAGGCACACCTTTTGCCATTGGTCCTTTAGCTTGCCTGCAAGCAAAGCCCTGCAAATAAAGGTGGTCATTGCGCCTAAGGCATTGCCAGCAATGGACATAAAATAAGGCGCTGTGCCCGCCATATCCCCTGCGGCAATCGCCAGCCCAATGCGCGCCATATTCCCTGTGTTCATGGTACTCAAATACTCCCCGTGGAGCACATAGGTGTAGGCATTTAAAAAGCCTCCGGTAAAGGTTAAAACAGCTATACAAATAAAGCTTTCATAAATATTGCTGCTGTACAGCTTCTCCAGCAGCCGCGCCAAAAGCTGCGTTTGGGGTTTCCCCTCCCCAAGCGGTGTATTTTTCATACCTATCCCCTTCTTTTCGTTGTGATACTATCATATACGCCCGTATTTGTCAAGCTTTGCCTCTCAGGGTCCCTTTTACGGAAAGTGTTGCCGGAATATAACTCCGGCGATTTGCATAAAAACACATTGATATAATAGGAGTTTTATGTTATAATTGGTTAAAATGCGAATCTGACAAGGAGGATCTATATAAAAAGGCAGTTAAAAGGCATTGCATTGCTTTTGGCTAGTATACTTTTGATGCTTGGATATGGCGGCAAACCGTTTTATGATTTGAGTTTTAGATGGTCTGCGGTATTTGCAATCGTGGGGATTGTGGGTGTTGTGATGGCCTTTATGCCCGACAAAAAAGATTGACAAATTATTGATTTATTGGGCAATCATCCACAAGTGAATGACTGCCCACTTTGGATATTTTAACGAATGGTTTGGTGAAGCCTCTTCCAGTAACACCCACCTGAAAAGGGAGCTCTCAGGCATAAAAAATAGTTGGGAGAAGCGAAACAACGGGGCGCAAAGCACTTGTGCAAAATAAAAGTCTTGTAAGCGCCCCTTGCAAGTTTTTCGGCTTCGCCTGCAAAACTTGTGAAAATTGCTTTGTTACAGCCCGCAACTTTTTATTGTGAAACAATAAAAAAAGAGAGCCACATAGTGGCCCTTCTTAATCCATTTCCATTGAACTAAAGTATGCCGGCGCAACATAATCGCACAGCCACACCCCATTTTCGGAGTGGTAAAACACCATGCCGTTTTGCGCCATCGCCCCGGCGTCCACCTTCAGCACCGCCGGTTTTCCATGGCGTTTCCCAACTGCCAAAGCCGTCTGAAAATCCCCGGAAAGGTGAACATGCTGCCGGTTCATTTTCATAATCCCCCGCGCCTGTATCTCCGGCAGAAATCGCTCTGCTGTACCGTGGTAAAGGTATTGCGGCGGCTTTGCTTCCCTCAGCTGCACATCCACCTGGAGGGAATGTCCCTGGTTCGCGCGGATTTTGGTATGGTCCTCATTAAAGGAATACCGCTGCTTGTTGTTCTCCCGGACAATGCGCTCCAAGTCTTCCATATCAATTTGCCGCCCTGTACGGCACACACCCTTTAAAAGGGCTGCCACATCTGCCCAGCCATGCTCATCCAGGGAAATCCCCGCTGCATCTGGCTGGTGGCGCAGCACCAGGCTCAAAAAGCGCCCTAATTTTACATCCTTTTCACTCTGCCCCACAAGGTACCCTTCTTTCTCAATCGTTCTATATCTATTGGCGTAAATATCGTTCAACTTAAGCAAAAAGAGGGTCGCAATACGACCCTCTTTTTGCTTGGCAGGGGCAGAAGGACTTGAACCCTCGGCACGTGGTTTTGGAGACCACTGCTCTACCAACTGAGCTATACCCCTATATTTTTACTTTTAAAAAAGTGGTGGGCCTTCAGGGATTCGAACCCGGGACCAACCGGTTATGAGCCGGTTGCTCTGACCAACTGAGCTAAAGGCCCTTATTTTAAAGAACCGGTACCGTGGCAATTTACGATACCGGTTGCTTTGGCTCCCCCTGTCTGGCTCGAACAGACGACCCTGCGGTTAACAGCCGCATGCTC
>CAJTSZ010000012.1 GCA_910578755.1 uncultured Oscillospiraceae bacterium
ATTTTTACAACAGCACAATAACGCGCGCAACCCCCCAGGCCTTTGGCCTGGGGGGTTTTATTTGGCTGCTTCCAAAAGAAAGGCTCAAAAAGGTAATTGGAAACATAAAAGTTCCCCCGGTGTAGCCGGGGGAACTTTTATGCCATATATTGTTCCACTGCTTGCAGCAGCTGCAAAGCCAAGGGTTCTACCTGTTCTTTTGTGGGGCACACAATAGTGAGGTAAACCTTAATTTTAGGTTCCGTGCCCGATGGACGAATAACAATTTTTAGGTTTTGCTCCAAATTATATTCCAAAATGTTGGCAGCAGGCAGGTTTAAAGGCTCTTGCTGCCCATTGGCGGTGCGGAAGCCGGTTTTGTAGTCGGCGTACCCGGTTACATTGTACCCAGCAAAGGAAACTGGTGGGTTTTGCCGCAGGCTGGCCATAATCTTGGCCATTTTTTCCATGCCATCGGTGCCTTCAAAGGTGTAGCCCTTCACCTTTGCGCTGTAAACGCCGTGACGGGCAAAAATATCATCTAAAACATCTATAAGGGTTTTGCCCTGGTTTTTGTAGTATTGGGCCATTTCGCAAATAATCATGGAGCCGTTTACCGCATCCTTATCCCGCACATGGTCACCGGTCATGTAGCCGTAGCTTTCCTCAAAGCCCAGCAGGAAGCGGTCCGGCTGGCCTTTTTCCGCCAAAAGGCTTACCTGTTCCCCAATGTATTTAAAACCGGTAAGCACATTTATCATTTCCACGCCGTGGTATGCTGCCACCGCGTCGGCAAGAGGGGTAGATACAATGGACTTTACAGCCACCGGGTTTTGGGGCAAGGTGCTTTGGGCTTTCCGGCAGGAGGCAATGTATTCCAGCATCAGTACCCCTACCTCGTTGCCGGTGGGAAGAACAAACTGTCCATGGTGATTTACAGCAATGCCCACACGGTCGCAGTCAGGGTCGGTGGCCAGTACCAGGTCGCCGCCCAGCTGCTGGCACAGGGCAATGCCCAGCTGTAAAGTGGCCTTTTCCTCCGGGTTGGGGTAGGTACAGGTGGGGAAGTTGCCGTCGGGATGCTCCTGTTCAGGAACTACAGTAACATCAACGCCCATGCGGCTTAAAATAGAGCGCACACAGCGGTTGCCGCTGCCGTTTAAGGGGGTATATACTACCTTCAAGGGCTGGCTTGCAGGAAGGGATGGGTTTATGCGCAGGCTGTATACCCTATCTAAAAAGGCATCCACCAGTTCCTGGCTGATGTAGGAAATATGTCCGCTGGACAGGCCTTCCTGAAGGGGGATCCGCTTTACCCCGTCAAAAATATCGGTTTTTCCGGCGTATTCTAAAACCTTTGCGGCGGCCTCCGGGTTCAGCTGGCAGCCGTCCGGGCCATAGGCCTTGTAGCCGTTGTACTGGGCAGGGTTGTGGCTGGCAGTAATGACAATGCCAGCATCACAGTGAAGCTCCCGCACTGCGTAGGATAAAACAGGGGTTGGCATCAGTTCAGAAAAAAGGTAAACCCGTACGCCGTTGGCGGCAAAAACACAGGCGGTTTCTTCCGCAAACAGCTGGGACTTAATACGGCTGTCGTACCCAATTGCCACAGAAGCCCCCTTGTGGGAAGCATTGATGTAATCTGCCATGCCCTGGGTAGCCAGGCGTACAGTGTAAATATTCATGCGGTTGGTGCCAACACCTAAAATACCCCGCAGGCCAGCGGTACCAAACTCCAAATCCTTAATAAACCGTTCCTTTATTTCTTTTTCGTTTCCCTGTATTTGTTCCATTTCCAGTACAAGGTCGGGGTCCTCTAGTTGGCGCTGCTGCCAAACACGGTATGTATCCATATAAGCCATTACAGTTCCTCCTTTGTAGTTGGCGCACCGGGCGCCTCATGTCCGTCTGTAGCCAAATTGAGGCCGTGGGAGTATAAGCATAGGGTACAGAAAGCAAAAGCCTCCCGTTTTCCTGCGTACATCCCTATTATTTTTATTATAAACTTTTCCAGCTGGGCTTGCAATCTGTTTTGTGTCGAATCTTTTCATACAAAAGAAAGGCGGCCCTGGCCGGGTAGGCCATGCGCAGGTTCAGGTTGCGTAAGCTACTATTTTTAAAAAATAAGGCCAGGGTTTTTAAGGGTATTTCGGCCCCTGAAAACCCTGGTGGTAATTTTCCTTTTTTTGTGCTACAATAGTTCCAAAGCAAGCCTGTGGCCAACAACCTATAGCACGTAAAATAGACAAAAAACAAGAGAGGGGGCCCATTATGTACAGCTGTTGCCAAAGTTACGGCGTTTTGGGAATAGAAGCCCACCAAATCCAGGTGGAGGCGGATATTTCCCGGGCTATGCCATCCTTTGACGTGGTGGGCCTGCCCGACGCGGCGGTAAAGGAGGCCCGGGACAGGGTACGTTCCGCTATGGCAAACTGCGGCCTTGTGTTCCCCACCGCAAAAGTGGTGCTGAACCTGGCTCCCGCCGCCCTGCGCAAAACGGGGGCGCTGTACGATGTCCCCATTTTTCTTTCCATTCTTTCCGCCCAAAAGGTTTTGCCGCCCCCGCCAGCAAGTTCAGCCTTTTTGGGGGAACTTTCCCTTTCCGGGGAAATAAGGCCGGTGCGGGGTGTGCTGCCCATGGTGCTCCAGGCTCAAAAGGATGGTATTACAGAAATTTACGTTCCCATACAAAACGCAAAGGAGGGCGCCGTAGTCCAGGGAATTCGGGTTTTTGGCGTGGAACACATCAGCCAGCTGTTGGCCCACCTGCAGGGAGAGGCCAGCCTGCACCCCCAGCCCCCTACCCCCATGGAAAGGAAGGATGAAACATACCCTCTGGATTTAAAGGATGTGCGGGGCCAGCCTGTAGCTAAACGAGCATTGGAGGTGGCTGCTGCCGGCGGCCATAACCTGCTGCTTATTGGGCCGCCGGGTACGGGGAAAAGCATGCTGGCTAAGCGGCTGCCCACTATTTTGCCGCCCCTTTCCTTTCAGGAGGCAGTAGAAACCACAAAAATTTACTCTGTGGCGGGGCTGCTGGGGCAGCAGCCCATGGTAGTGCAGAGGCCCTTCCGAGCCCCCCACCACACAGTATCTCCGGCAGGGCTTTCCGGCGGAGGCAGCAGCCCGGTGCCGGGGGAAATTTCCTTGGCCCACAATGGGGTGCTTTTTTTGGACGAGCTGCCGGAGTTTGGCCGCCAATCCATCGAAGTGCTGCGCCAGCCTATGGAGGATGGGGAGGTAACCATTTCCAGGGCCCATTCCCGGGTAACATATCCCTGTTCTGTTATGGTGGTAGCGGCCATGAACCCATGCCCCTGCGGCTACTTGGGCCACCCTACGGTAGAATGTACCTGCCAAAGCGCCGCTGTGGAACGGTACCTGGCTAAAATTTCCGGCCCCCTGCTGGACCGTATGGATATTCAGGTGGAGGCGGCCCCCCTGGACTACGAGGCCATGACCGCGGAGCAAACCCCGGAAGAAGCCTCTGCCCAGGTGCGCCAAAGGGTTTGCGCCGCGCGGCAGGTGCAGGTAAAGCGCTTTGCCGGCAGCAGCACGTCCTGCAACGCGGCTATGCTGCCCCAGCAAATGCGGGAGTTTTGCCCCCTTGCCCCCCAGGCTCAGGCTATGATGGCCGCCGCCTTTGACCGTATGGGCCTTTCGGGCCGCGCTTACGACCGTATTTTAAAGGTGGCCCGCACCATTGCCGATTTGGACGACAGCCCAATTATAGAACGCACTCATCTGGCAGAAGCCATACAATACCGCACCCTGGACAGGAAATTTTGGAGGAGATAAGCAATGAAGCAGAATATAAAATCCCAGTTATTTTCCATAGGAGTTATTTTTATCGGCAATATTATTCTTGCCTTTGGCGTTATGGCCTTTATTGTGCCTGCCGGCCTCATTACCGGCGGGGCCACAGGCCTTAGCATCGCCCTCAGCCATTATTTTAATATACCGCTGGAAACTGGGGTTACCATTTTAAATGTTATCTGCTTTATTATGGGCCTGTTTGTCCTAGGGAAAAAATTTGCCTTTACTACCCTGCTTAGTACCTTCCTGTACCCGGCAGCCTTGGGTATTTTGGGCAATATTCCCTGGGTGGCCACCCTGAATACGGACCCCCTGTTGGCAGCCATTTACGGCGGTGCCCTTACGGGCCTGGGGGTGGGCCTTGTTATCCGTATGGGGGCCTCCACCGGCGGTATGGATATTCCCACCATTATTGTAGCCAAAAAGCTGCGCCTTTCCATTGCCTATACCATGTACGCCGTGGATTTTGCCATTCTCCTGTGCCAAATGTCCTTTTCTAGCAGCCAGCAAGTCCTCTACGGCATTATGGTTCTGGTAGCTACCACCATTTTAATGGATAAGGTGATGGTCATCGGCGTACACCAAACCCAGGTGATGATTGTCAGCCCCAAATATATGGAAATTAACGATATGCTCCAGGAGAAGCTCAACCGGGGCTCCACCCTTTTGGAGGCCCTTACCGGGCGGGTAAAAAAGCCCATCAAGGTGATTATGACCGTTGTTTCCAACCGGCAGGTACCGGAGCTGCACCAGCTGGTTGGCCAGGTGGACCCTAACGCCTTTATTGTGGTAAACCAGGTGAACGAGGTAAAAGGCAACGGCTTTACCCTCACCCTGGATGATATCCCCATTGTCCGCTTTGCCGAATTGGGGGACAAGGAATGAATGCGCTAATTTTAACCGGATCCCCCAAGCCAGAGGGGCAAACTGTCCAAATGGCCCGCCTTTTGGCCCAAAGCCTGCCTGGGGAAACCCGGTTCCTTCACGCCTACAGCCTCCAGGTTGCCCCCTGTATGGACTGTGGCTTTTGCCGTACCCGTTTTGCCTGCCCTGTTCAGGATGAGCAGCAGCAGGTGTTGCAGCAGCTGCTGTGGGCGCAGGCTGTGGTAGTGGCCTCCCCCGTTTATTTTTACGGAGTGCCCGCCCCCCTAAAACAGGTGTTTGACCGATGCCAGCCCTTTTGGTGCGCCCGTGTCCTCCGCAAAGAAAAGCCTGCCATCAAAAAAGGGGCTGTTCTTTTGGCGGGAGGCGCCCCCAGCCATCCCGGCCAGTTTGACGGCGCCCGGCAAACTATTTCCGGCTGGTTCCGTGAAATTGGCGCCGAAAGCTGCGGGGAGGTGCTTTTCCCCGGGACGGATAAAACCGCCCTTTCCCAGCAGCCAATATTGCAGGAGCAAATAAAGGCTTTGGCACAAAGCCTTTTAAAATAACAGGGAGTACTCTCCCTGTTATTTTAATTTTGTAAGTTTTTTTCTTTTGGGAGGCATTAGCTGCCTCCAAGCCTCTACTACTGGGCCTGCGTAAGCCCGCCAGCACAGGCTTGGAAGTGCCCTAAACTTCCAAAAAGAAAAACCTTACAAGCGGTATGCCGCTGTAAGGTTTGAATCTGGGTGCAGGGGGAGCGCCCTCTAAAATAAACTTTAAAATGAAGCACAAGTTTGACAAAGCCAAACTTGCTACTTTCCAGCGGTATTCCGCTGGAAAGTTTGGCCCCCTGCTTTTACCTATTCTACATTGTGGCGGATGTAATCCACCACGCCAATGTTTTCCCCGCCCCTGTAATAAACCCGGGGGACCCGGCGGCCTAAAATACACATAATTTCATAATTCGCTGTGCCGCACAGCTGGGCCACCTCGTCCATAGTAATAGTACGGCCCTGGCTTTCGCCTACAACAGTTACCTCGCTGCCCTCTGCAACATGGGGAATCCCTGTAACGTCCAGCACTAACTGGTCCATACACACCCGGCCCACAATGGGCGCAAACTGGCCGTTTACCAGCATTTTGCCCTGGTTGGAAAGCAGCCGGTGGTACCCGTCGGCATAGCCCAAAGGAATGGTTGCCAGGGTCATATCCTGTTCTACAGTAAAGGTGCGCCCGTAGCTTACTTTTACACCGGCCGCTACCTGTTTTACCATAGAAACCACCGCCCGCAGTTCCATAACAGGCTTCAAATCTATTTTGCCCTGGCAGGCCTTATCCGGCAGCAGGCCGTACATTAAAATACCTGCCCGTACCATATCCAAATTCATTTCCGGGTAGTTTACAATGCCGCCAGAGTTGCTGCAATGCCGTAGGGAAAAGGTAATTCCCCTCTGTTCCAGGTTTTGGCACACCTGCTGAAAAACAGAAAACTGTTCCTTTGTAAAGGCAATGGATTCTTCATTGTACTCATCAGAACTGGAAAAATGGGTAAAAATCCCGTCGATATTCAGGTTGGGGCAGCGGCAGGCGGCCTCAATTTCATCCAAAGCCTTTGGGCTTGTGCCGTTAAATCCAAGGCGGCACATACCGGTGTCTACCTTAATGTGACATTGCACAGTAACCCCCTGCAGGGCGGCCTGCTCCTGAAGCTGGCAGGCGTATTCCGGTGAAAACACCGTTTGCGTAATGTTGTATTGGCACAGCTGGCCGGCCATAGCCGCAGGGGTGGTGCCTAAAATTAAAATAGGATGATAAATTCCCTGGGTTCGCAGGGAAACGGCCTCGTTAATGTTGGAAACCGCAAACCAGTTTACCCCTAACTTTACTAATTCGTCTACAATGTATTTATCTCCATGGCCGTAAGCGTCGGCTTTTACAACGCCCATAATCATACAGCCTGGGCGCAGCTTGGAGCGTATTTCCCGCAGGTTGTGGGCAACGTTGTCCAGGTTAATTACTGCCCAGCATCTTCTTAAAAACTCTGCCATTTCATCAGCCCTTTCCATGGCAAGCCGCCTGTTGTGCGCAGCCTTTGCCGTTTTTCCTAACTATACACTATCAAAAAACGAACTACAATATTTTTATGGCGTTTTTTTGCAGTTTAGCCCTGTATTTTGTGCAACTTTATTGCTGCTGAACAAACTGCAAAAATAAAAAAGGGGGCCAAAGCCCCCCTTTGCAGCCATGCTACCCCGTCTATCCCGCTAATTATTTGCTCAGGTTAACCAAAAGGTTTTTCACTGCTTCTTGGTCCATGGTACGCTGCACCTCAAAATGGGGGGAGCGCAAATACCCCGGGAATGTCTGGGCCAACAGCACAGGCTGTTCCTTGTTGGCGTTGTTGATGTACAGCTTTGTCTCCTTAGAAAACCCTACAATAACTACGGCACATTCCAAAGGCACATTGTAAATTTTGTTTTTGGCAAGCACCTTGCGGAAAAGTTCTATTTTCCGTTCCAGTTCCTCCACCGGGTTTTTAAAGTAAATTTTCTGCTTTCCTTTGTCAAAGGACCAGCGGGCCTCCTTGTAGTCCCCGTAAAAGGAGCCGTCCCCCTGAATACTGGCAACAAACAGCAGCCCAAAGTCCCCAACCAAAATGTGTTCTACTGTGGCGCTTTCTTCCCCGCAGCTTAGGGCAACGTCGGAAAAAACCTGATACTGCCGCAGGCGCGCAAATCCCCGCAGCATTTTTCCTACAGCCTGTTTTGCGTAGGTAGGTTTACAAAACTGGGCGGACTTCCACAAGTAAAAAAGAATGAGCCCTGCAATAGTAGCAAGCAAAACGATAATTAAAATATATAAAAATGGCATACTGTTTCCTCTCCCCTTTACAGCCAAAGGGAACCCCATCCCATAAGGCTATCCTCTTAGGTAAAAATTATACTATAAAAAACCAATTTAGGGAAGAGAGACAGCAACCCCTCCCTTTTCCAATTACCCAATTTTCTAAACGCTTTGTCAAAATAATGGATTAAAATACAGAGTGATTAAATTTTACAATCACTCTGTATTTGTTCGGTTTTCCAAAGGTGTCCTCAGCCTATTCTCAAAAACCATTTTACTTCAAACATACTTACTGGGCTTTCGTTATTTGTATTCAGGATATCCCTTGCGTTGCTATTTACTAATTTGCAGTATTCATATGTTAAATACTGCGTGTAGTATGTAATTTTCCCAATATCCTTACTATCATTTTTTTGAATCAAACCAATGAGTTTATCATAATATTCCGCATAGTTAATCTCAAATGTATCTCCTAATTTATTATTGAAATACGTAACCATATCAGGATTGCTTCCAGTTAAAACTTCCTTGATGAACTCCGCGTCACATTTCAGGATTTGATCAGCAAATCCCTGGATTGGGGCATAACCTGTGATGCTTTCATACTTGATATTACTGTGCAGCATGACCTCTTTGTTGAGAGATTCGGCAATGGCTTCCATAAAATGGACAAATCCTATATTACTATTGAACCCGAGGTAATGCATTACTTCATGAATATATACAGTACGAAGCATTTTCAAAGAGAATGCTTCGCTGGAGGCTTCCAGAAGTTCTCCGCCCTTCATATCTGAAAATAAATCCTCTAATAGAACAGAATTGATAAACAGCTTTTTCGGGAAGTCGCTGGAATGTGACCCGCCTACCATTTGAGAAATCTCCTCCGGATAGGATGCCTCCATAACCTGGAGCACTTGAAGTTTTTCCGAAACATCAACTTTATAAATATCTCCGAAATAGTTTATTATCATTTGATTGCAGGCTTCAAAAAATGGGGAAAGTTCAGCTCTGACTGGGATTGCGGTTTCGTTGCACTTGTGCACAATTTCTTTTATCCCGCCAAGGTTAGAATCATTTTCTTCAACGCTGTCATTATATTCTGTAAGATCTAACACAGCGCCCTGCAAATGGGAACTTTCCCAATACCGGGTTTTTGCCGCAGAAGATATTGCAGTGGCCGCACATACTGTCACTATAATTACGAAAAACACAGAAATATGCTTCTTGCCCGTTGAAAAAATTTCCCTCACTTAATGACGCCTCCCCTATCCCTTAATTTCCTAAGTTTATTTCCTATAACATACTACATTTTCTTGCCTATTTCAAGGCAAAAATAAGCCAAGGCTGCCTCCAGCTCATATCACACAAATTGAGATTATTGAACGGTTTCGTGAAATTGCCGGAGTTATACCCCGGTAACACTTATTTTAATAGGAACAGCAAATTTGCAAACACCTTTTGGAGGGTTCCAAGCCTAAAATTTACAGCGCATTGCGCTGTAAATTTTAGGTCAGGGCTTAGGGGCAAAGTACCCCGAAAAAAGAGGTTTTCCCCAGTATTATGTCTGTTTATTTACAACGTAAAATATCTATTTACTTCCCTGCTGTTTTGTGGTAAAGTAGTAGGAAACACCTCTTTGGCGGGGATACCGCCGCCAAAGGGGGTAAAAGATTTTTACTGAATTTCACCCCAAAGGAAAGGCGGGTAATTATATATTATGAAACAACCTACTTCCCCAACCTCCATGCAGGGCTTGCGGTTAAATAACCACCGCCTTGTTCTAAAAAAAATTGAGGAGGCCCGTAGAATATCCCGCACAGAGCTGGCCCGGGCCACCGCCCTGAGCCCTGCCTCCGTTACAATGATTTGTGATACACTGCGCCAAAAGGGGCTTATCCGGGAGATAGCTTCCAACTTTTCCCTCAGTGGGCGCAGGCCTGTTTTTTTAGAGATTAACAAAAATGCAGGAGTGGTTGTCAGCCTTTTAATTGACAGCACCCACACCTGTTCCTTCTGCATCAGCAATTTGGATTACTGCCTGCTTCTGCGCCGGAAAATCACCTTCCGGGATATGGACGACCTGCTGGACCAAATGGAGTACTGTATGGGCTATACCACCCAGCCGGTGCTGGGTATGGCTGTTTCCCTGGAATGGGAGTATAACTGGGAAACAAACGGCTCCCAGCCGGTCCATAACCTTTCGGCCCGGCAGCTGGAACAGCTGTTGGAACAACGGTTTTCCATTCCTGTGCAGGTTATGGAGCACAACCTAATCTGCCTGAAGGCGTACCAGTTCTTTTTCCAGTCTGCCTCCTTTATCAACCCGGTGTACCTGCATTTTGACGATTCTATTTCCGTTGCAACCCTTTCCTCCAATGGGGGAAGCTGGGGGGATATGGGGCATATCACCTTCTCCTACCACAACCCCAAGGTGTGTTACTGTGGCAAGGTGGGCTGCGCCAGAATGTACTGCTCCCCAGCCATTTTAGTTTCCCACCTGCGCCGGGCCGATGGCAGCCCAGAGATCCATCATCATGTGGCCAGCTACGCCGATGCCCTGCTGATGCTCTGCGATTCCGCTGCCCGCCTTTATTCGGCGGATTGTTTAATACTGGGCGGGGAAATTGCCTACCTCAGCGAGCTTTTAAACCCGGTGCTCGCCCAAAAGCTGAGGGAAACGGAAAATGCCCTGCTGCAAAACCTTACCATAGAAATTGCCGATAACCAGGACGCCCTGGAGCTGAAAGGCACCTGCCGCCTGGCTGCGGTAAATGCCTTTGAAAAAATGCACTTTAATGCAGAAAGGGGGAACTCCCGTGGATAAGCCAATGGACCAGTTTGATTATATCCTCTCCCACCTTACCCTGGAACAAAAGGTAGGGCAAATGATTTGCATCAGTATAAGCACCACCTACACGGACCCGGAATTTCTCCGCTTTGCTTCGGAATACCCCTTTGGCGGCGTTATTTTGTATAAACGGAACCTTTCCTCCCCAAGCCAGGTAAGCCGCCTTACCTCCCAAATAAATACAGCCCTGCAAAAGCAGTGCGGCGGCGTGCCCCCCTTAATAGGCATCCACCAGGAGGGCGATGTATTCCCCCTGTTTTCCACTGGCGTTTACTCCACCCCCAGCGCTATGGCCTTGGGCGCCTCTGGCCAGGAGGAGGACGCCCAGTTCTGCGGCGAAGCCATGGGGCAGGATCTGGCTGCCATGGGTATTACCCACAACTTTGGCCCCTTTATAGAAACCGGCCTCCCAGGCCAGGGCAATTTGGGGGTACGTTCCTTTGGCAGCGACTATGAAGCGGTTGCCCGCCTTTCCGCGGCAATGACCCGGGGGCTGCGCCGGGGCGGGGTCACCTGTACCGCAAAGTATTTCCCTGGCGCTGCCGGGCAGGACAGTATTACCCGCCAAACCCTGGTTCCCCTGGCGGCTCAGGTTACCGCCGGGGCGGATAGTATTATGATTTCTCCGGAAATTATGACAGCCATGGCCCAAAATATTCCCGGTGCGCCTCTAACATCCCCCGGCAGCTTAGAGCAGCTCCTGCGGGAACAGTTGGGCTTGGAGGGCGTTATTATTGCTAAATTCCCCGAGGAAATGACCTCTGTAGAAATCAATGCCTTGGGCAGAACAGCAGTAAAAGGCGTCCTTTCCGGCGCGGATATGATTGTCCACAGCACCTCCCGCAAGGAGCAGCTGGTGCTGTACCACAGCCTGCTGGCGGCAGTAAAAAAGGGCCTGATTTCGCCGGAGCGCATTGATGCTTCTGTGCGCCGCATTTTAAAAATGAAAGTGGAATCTAACCGCCTTTCCCGGGAACGGGTGATCCACCATCCCCTGGAACGCCAGGTGCGCTGCCGGGAAAGCTACCGCCGTTCCATTGTCCTTGTGCGGGACCCCAAGGGCCTGCTGCCCGCCTACCCGGAAAAATTTGGCCGGCTGCTGGTGGTTACCCCGGAGGATATCCCCATTCCATCCGCCCCCCAAAACACCTATGCCCACTGTAACTTAGGGGAATTCCTCTCCGCCGGCTTTGAAAAAACCATTATGTTCCCTCTGCCCAAAACCTTGGAGGAAGCCGCCGCCAAAGTTCTTACCAGCGAGGCCGCCCAGTGCGACCTAATTGTTATGGCCTTGGGGGAAAACACCCCCAACCCCCAAACCACCCGGTTAATGGAGCAGCTTGCCCAGTTCCGCCCCATGGTTTGCGTAGCCCTACAGCACCCGGACGGCGCCCTGGAAGCGCCGGAGCAGGCCGCCGTGCTGCTGGCCTTCTCCCCCAGCGACGACAGTATGCGTGCCGCCGCAGAGGTTATTTTGGGCAAACTGCGGGCCACCGGCTCCTGCCCGGTAGCCAACGAACTGTTTTACCAAATGGAGCAGCAGAAGCAGGATTAAATTTTAAGTGGTTATAGTGAAAGGCTGGTTTTGCTGCCAATTATATTGCATGGCAGCCTGAACGCAGCCCCGGCCGGTCCGCCAGCCGCTTGGCATGCATCAACTCAATAAAACCAATTTACTGGAGTAATAATACGATGAAAAAAATCAGAAAAATACGGGCAGTTGCCACAAGTATATGCTGTAGAAAGGATGTGATATAAAATAAAAAAAGAAAGGGCTTTCCTATTATGAATAAAATTCCTAACCCCAATGTGGTTTTTCCCAACGAATATAAAACCTCCTGCTTTATTAAAAATGTCATCACTGCCCCCAATATTATAGTTGGAGATTATACCTATTACGATGACGCGGTTGACCCCGCAGGCTTTGAAAAAAATAATGTGCTGTTTAACTATCCGGAATTTGGCGACCGCCTTATTATTGGCAAGTTCTGTCAAATTGCTTCCGGCGTTCAGTTTATTATGGGCCCGGCCAATCACCGCCTTTGTAGTGTAACGCCCTATCCCTTTCATGTGTTTGGCGGGGCGTGGGTAGAAAATACGCCGCCCCACATGGAACAACTTCCCCACAAAGGGGATACCGTAATTGGGAACGATGTATGGCTCGGCCGTAACAGCGTTGTTATGCCCGGTATAAAAATTGGCGATGGAGCAATTATTGCCGCTTATTCCGTAGTAACCAAGGATGTTCCTGCCTATACGGTTTATGGCGGCAACCCGGCAAAGTTTATCAAAGCGCGCTTTGATAATGAGCTGATAAACCTCCTCCTCCGCTTCCGCTGGTGGGACTTACCACCGGAACAGCTGGTAGATATTCTTCCACTGCTCTGTGACCCCAACTTAAACAAGGTAAAGCAGGTATTGCAGGAACAGCTGGCATAAAATGGACAGTTTTTGGTTTGCCCCCCCTTTATATAAACACCCGAAAAATGTATCCAATATTTTTATATATTTTTTGTATTGTATTGAATTTTTCAATAATACTTTTCGCCATTTTGTGCTACAATTAGGAAGGACAAAGTTCCTCCTTCTATGGGTTTCCCGCAGAAGGAGGAGCAAAATAATGCCGTTACGGCAGAATGGAGAATTGCTATGTATAATTTCGACAAACTTGTTGACCGTCAGGGTACCGACTGCATTAAATGGGATATGCTGGAAAGGGTTTACGGCAATAAGGACCTAATCCCCCTCTTTATTGCGGATATGGATTTTGAGGTGCTCCCTCAGCTCCAGGAAGCCATGGTAAAACGCGCCCAGCACCCTACCTACGGCTACACCATGCCCAATCCCAAGTATTACGAAAGCTTTATCAACTGGAATAAAAAGCGCAACAACTTCGACCTTGTAAAAGAGGAAATGGTTCCCATCCCTGGCGTTGTTTGCGGCATCAGCTTTGCCCTTACTGCTTTAACAGAAAAAGGGGACAAGGTTTTGGTAAACACCCCTGTTTATAACCCCTTCTTCTCTGCTATAGAACAAACCGGCCGCCAACTGGTGAAATCCAGCCTGGTGTGGGAAAACGGCAAATATGTAATGGACCTTGCAGATATGGAAGCCAAAATGAAGGACGGTGTTTCCATGTTTATCCTCTGCAACCCCCACAACCCACTGGGCCGCGTTTGGACAAAACAAGAGCTGGAACAGGTTGTAGAACTGTGCGCCAAGTATAACGTCACCGTGTTCTCCGACGAAATCCACTCCGATATTGTTTTTGCCGGCCACAAGCATGTGCCATTCCTCTCTGTTAGTGAAAAAGCCCAGGAAATTGGCCTGCTGGCTATGGCCCCCAGCAAAACCTTCAACATTGCCGGCTTAAAGTCCTCTGTCCTTGTTATTAAAAACCCGGAAATGCGCCAAAAGGTAAAGGATTTAATTACTTCCTTCCATGTTGGGTTGGATTTGTTTGCTTACAAGGCAACCGAAGTAGTTTACAGTGAAGGCGAGCAGTGGCTCAACGAGCTCAACGCTTACCTGCTGGAAAACGCCAAATTTGTAGATGCCTACATAAAAGAAAACCTGCCAAAGGTAAAAACCTTTGTTCCAGAGGGTACCTACCTTATGTGGCTGGATTTTTCCGCCTACGGCTTTACCCAGGAAGAACTGATGGAAAAAATGAAAACAGAAGCTGGATTAGTGCTCAACAGCGGTATCACTTACGGCGAGGAAGGAGCAGGCCATGCCCGCCTGAACATTGGCTGCCCCAAATTCCTTTTGGAAAAAGCGCTAAATCAAATGAAAAATGTATTTGCCCAGTAATTTTAATATTTTACTGTAAAGTGGCCTCCAGCTTATGCTGGAGGCCACTTTACAGTAAAACCCCCGGTTCCATACTCAACCGGGGGTTTTGCAGTTCAATTATTATTCTTCTTCAGAAAATTCTTCGGTTTCTTCCAAAGCATCTTCTTCCTGGCCGGCCTCGGCTTCTGCGCAGTGGCAGCAGCCGCACTCGCACTCATCATCCAGGTGGGCGGCGTAGTACTCCACATCATCTGGTTCCTCAGAAAGCAAATCGTCCTCAAAATCATCACAGAACATGGTTCTTTTTTTGTTAAAGTAAGCGGCCAGGGCAATTAAAATGCCAGCCAT
Organism: uncultured Oscillospiraceae bacterium; assembly: GCA_910578755.1. Classification (GTDB taxonomy): domain Bacteria; phylum Bacillota; class Clostridia; order Oscillospirales; family Ruminococcaceae; genus Negativibacillus. The sequence goes on from CAJTSZ010000012.1 coordinate 14,495, forward strand.
TGCGGTAATAAGCGCAATAATGCTAATTAAAGTGCTTTTTTTCATGATTCAGTAACCTCCTTAAACAGTCCTTTGTCTTAGTATAACACAAAACCTTCAACAATAAAGATTTTTTTGTAAATTCTTTTTTCTTTTTGTGGAGGTTCCCCGCTTTTCAGCGGTATCATTTGCTGAAAAGCAACCGTTAAATTTGTACCTGGCCTCCAACTTACCCCTGCACATTCCCGTTAGGGCAGTACCAGCAGGCTCTTCCCTTCCATTTCTGCCGGTTGGGGAAGGTTCAAAAGAGCCAGCATAGTTGGGGCAAGGTCCGCCAGGCGGCCGCCGGGCAGCAAAGCAGAACCTTCCGGCAGCCCAACGCCAATTAACGGTACTTGGTTTGTGGTATGGGCCGTAAAGGAGGAACCGTTGGCCTCCAGCATTTTATCCGCGTTGCCGTGGTCCGCTGTAATAAGGGCGCAGCCCCCCATAGCCAGCACCTTTTCCATAACCTGGCCAAGGCAGGCGTCTACCGTTTCCACCGCCTTTACCGCCGCGTCAAAAACGCCGGTGTGGCCAACCATATCGCAGTTGGCGTAATTTAAAATAATAACATCGTAAATGCCGCTTTCCAGCCGGCGCAGCAGCTCCTCCGTCACCTGGGGGGCGCTCATTTCCGGCTGTAAGTCGTAGGTTGCAACCTTAGGGGAGGCAATTAAAGCCCTGTCCTCCCCGGGGTATACGGTTTCATTGCCGCCGTTAAAAAAGAAGGTAACATGGGCGTATTTTTCTGTTTCCGCAATGCGCAGCTGGCGCAGCCCCTTTTGGGAGAGGTATTCCCCCAAAGTATTGTGCAGCTGCTGGGGGGCAAAGGCCACTTGTACATTGGGCATGGTTGCATCATATTGGGTCATGCACACATAAGTTAGGGGGAAAGCGCCCTCCCGGCGGGCAAATCCATCAAAGGCAGGATCTGTAAAGCAGCGGGTAATTTCCCGGGCCCTGTCCGGCCTAAAGTTAAAAAACACTACGGAATCCCCTGGACAAACCATCCCGTTTTTATCTACTACTGTTGGCACAATAAATTCATCAGTAATATCCTGGGCATAGGAATTTTCCATCAGGGCAACCGGGTCGCTGTTTTGCTGCCCCTGGCCTTCCACCATGGCAAGGTAGGCTTTTTCCACCCGTTCCCACCGGTTGTCCCGGTCCATGGCGTAGTACCGGCCGCTTACAGTGGCAATTTTCCCTACGCCAAGGCGGGCCATCTCCTCCTGCAGCTGGGCAATAAAGCCCCGGCCGGAGGTAGGGGAAACGTCTCGCCCGTCCATAAAGCAGTGGACATACACCCGGCTAAGCCCCGCCTCCTTGGCAAGGCGCAGCAGGCCGTACAGGTGCTCAATGTGGCTGTGAACGCCCCCGTCAGAAAGCAGGCCTATAAAGTGGAGGGCCGCGCCAGTTTTTTTGCAGTTTTCTACCGCCGCACAAAGGGCAGGGTTTTTAAAAAAGGACCCATCCCCAATGGCCTTTGTAATGCGGGTAAGCTCCTGGTACACTACCCTGCCGGCGCCAATATTGGTGTGCCCCACCTCGGAATTGCCCATCTGCCCCTGGGGCAGCCCCACATCCAGCCCTGAAGCGCTGATTACCGTAGCGGGCCCGTGGGCCTGCAGGCGGTCCAGGTTGGGGGTGGCAGCCGCGGCAATGGCGTTGCCGTAGCTGTCCGGGTTTACGCCAAACCCGTCTAATATCATTAAAAGGAACGGTTTTTTCATGGTCTGTTTCCTTTCCAGTTATATTATTGGTTTGCCGCTTCTGTAATAGCGGTAAAATCCGCCGCTTTTAAGGCGGCCCCGCCAATGAGCCCGCCATCCACATTTTCCATGGAAAGTAATTCTTTTGCATTTTCCGGCTTCATGGAGCCGCCGTACTGCACCACTAAGGCCTGGGCGGTTTCCTGGCCGTACAGCTGGGCAACTGCCCCGCGGATTTGCCCGCAAACCTCCTCCGCCTGCTGGGCGGTTGCGGTTTTGCCGGTGCCAATGGCCCAAACAGGCTCGTAAGCAATAATGATGTTTTCCATTTCCTCCTTGGTTACGCCACCCAAGGCAATTTTTACCTGCTGGCGCACTACCTCTTCGGTAACGCCCTGCTCCCGCTGGCTTAACACTTCCCCTACGCATAAAATAGGCTTAAGCCCTGCGTCCAAGGCGGCCCGCAGGCGTTGGTTCACTGTTTCATCGGTTTCGCCAAAGTATTGCCTGCGTTCGGAATGGCCCAAAACAACGTACTCCACGCCCATTTCCGCCAGCATACCGGCAGAAATTTCCCCGGTAAAGGCGCCGGAGGCAGCCCAGTGGCAGTTTTGCGCGCCAACCTTCAGGCAGGTGTTTTTTGTTAGCTCCACAGCGGTTTCCAGGTCGGTAAAAGGTACGCAGAGTACTACGCCGCAAACAGGGTTTGTAATGGTTTCTTTTAGCTGGCAAATCAGCTCCTTTGCTTTTACACGGTCACAGTTCATTTTCCAGTTTCCGGCAATTACCGGGATGCGTTTTTCTCTGTTCATAAGGCAATTTCCTTTCTGTATGTCCTCCCGCGGCGGGGCAGGTTCCGCGGAGGGCTTAAGAATTTTCCTCCCAGGCCCCCTACATCCGGCGGTTGCCCACCTGGTACCGGGGCTGCTTTGGCGAACAGTGCCCGGCAATGCCTGTTGGCACATTGTTGCGGCATAAAAACAGGGGGATCCAGTCCAGGCCAAAAAAGGCCAGCACGGTGTATGCAACGGCGCTGGTAGGCTCGTAATCCAAAAATACCTTGTAGCAGCCCAGTACAGTTATTACCGCACTGGCTGCCGTAATAACAAGCCATAAAGCTACCAGCCCCAAAAAGCTCAGCAGGTCCCGGGCCAAGCTGCTGTTTGGCCAAAGCACTATCCGAACCACCCAGGAGATAGCCCCCATAGTCACCAGCGCCCCGCCGCCGCACTGAATTGCCGGCATAAAAATACGGTAGCTGGTCTGCTGTCCTTGGGAGGCGGCGTACCTGTCGGCCAGGCGGCCCAAAAGGTACTGGCGTACAAAGGGCACCCAGGCCATCCATGGGTGGGATATGCCGGTATTTTCCGCCATGGAGTACAGCCCCAGGGAACGGAATACATAAATGGCAATGCTCACCAGGGAGGTAATAGGCATGGCCGAAATCATAACAACAAAATAGGGAACAGGGGAGTAGCTCATTTTTTTACGCTCCTTCAATTTATCCCTTCACTAATAAGCAGGGCGGTACGCACCCTGTAATGGCTAAAAGCGGCAGGAAGAAGGGCCTCCATGCCGCTTTATTGGGCTGTCCGCCGGCAATTTTACACCTGCGGGCAGGTTAAATTCTTCTTGTGCCGCCAGCCTTTACTTGTCGTTTAAGGCAGCAATGCCGGGCAGCTCCAGCCCCTCTAAAAATTCCAGGGAGGCGCCGCCGCCGGTAGAAATATGGGTCATTTTATCTGCAAAGCCCAGCTTTGTTACAGCGGAAACAGAATCGCCGCCGCCAATAATGGAAACAGCGCCGCTTTCTGCAATGGCCTTGGCCATTTCCAGGGTACCCTCTGCAAAGTTGGGGAACTCAAACACGCCCATGGGGCCGTTCCAAATAACGGTGCCCGCTTTTTTTACCGCGGTGCAGAACAGGGCGACAGAGGCTGGGCCAATGTCCATACCCATCCAGCCGTCAGGAATATCCAGCCCGTCAATAACGGAAACCTGGCAGTCCTCTGCAAAGCGGTCGCCGGCCTTGTGATCCACAGGCAGCAGCAGGTCAACGCCCCGTTCCTTGGCCTTAGCCAGCATTTCCTTTGCCAGTTCCAGCTTGTCGTCCTCGCACAAGGAGGCGCCTACTGTGTGGCCCATAGCCTTTAAAAAGGTGTAAGCCATGCCGCCGCCTACAACCAAGGTATCCACCTTTTCCAAAAGGTTATTGATCACGCCAATTTTGTCGGAAACCTTGGAGCCGCCCAAAATAGCAACCAGCGGCCGCTGGGGGCTGTTCAGGGCCCCGCCCATCACGCTAATTTCCTTTTGGATCAGGTAGCCGCACACTGCGGGCAGGTAATCCGCAACACCAGTGGTGGAGCAGTGAGCCCGGTGAGCTGTGCCAAAGGCGTCATTTACATAAATTTCAGCAAGGGAAGCCAGCTCTTTGGAAAAGGCAGGGTCGTTTTTTGTTTCTTCTTTATGGTAGCGTACGTTTTCCAGCAGCATTACCTCCCCTTCTTCCAAAGAAGCAGCCAGGGCCTTGGCGTCCAGGCCAATAACGTCCTTAGCCATTTTTACCGGCTGTTCCAGCAACTGGGAAAGGCGCTGGGCCACAGGCGCAAGGGAAAACTCTGGCAAAAACTCACCCTTGGGCCGCCCCATGTGGGAACATAAAATGACTTTGGCCCCATGGCCAGTTAAATACTGAATGGTAGGCAGGGCAGCAACAATGCGTTTGTCGTTGGAAATGACACCGTCTTTCATGGGAACATTAAAGTCACACCGAACCAAAACAGATTTGCCTTTTACATCAATATCTTCTATGGTTTTTTTATTCAAAGAAGTCATGTGGAAGCACCCTTTCTTGCAAATAAATTTTATTTTCCCGCAAGGCGGCTTTTGGGGAACCAAAAAATGCCTTGGGAGTATAGTTCCATTTTACTGCCAAGAGGAATATTTTGCAAGGGTTTTTGGCCAAACCCTTGGCGAAAAGCTCCAAATCTTGCAGCGGTGTGCTGCTGTAAGATAGCCAGTTTGGCAAAGATTATTCATCAGCAGAAGTTATCGCAAGTTTATTTTATGAACTTGTAGCCCCACGCTGTGGGGCAGGCCCTCCCTAAGGTGAGGTTGGGCTACCCGTTTAGCAGCTTCTAACGGTTAGGGGCCTAGTACAGCGGGCCTGCCGCCCCCTCCTTTGGGCGGCATTGGCCTTGCACAGCCTTGTTTTCCTTGTACATAAATCAAAAACAGGGCGAGCACAGCCAACCGCTTTATAGTATGGCAGTAAGTGGCTCCGTGGAGCATTTCCCGCTGGCCCCGCGGCAGGGGTCCAGGGGCAAATACCCCACAAGTTCGCCTTGCAAACTTGCTGCCAATTCAGCGGGTATCCCCGCTGAATTGCTGTTTCTTTCCCCTATTTTTTGGGCGTCAAGAATAGAGCGCGGGCTGTGTAAGCCTGCTGGCAGATGCTTGAAGGCAGCCAATACCTCCAAAAGAAACAGGGAGGCCGAGGGCCTCCCTATTTTACCCGCGCTCCGGGGTAGTAATGCTCTAAAATTTCCACATAGCCCCACCCTTTTTGGGCGTAGTAGTTGGCGCCAAGCTGGCTCATGCCAACGCCGTGGCCGTAGCCGTAGGTGGTAAACTCAAAGGAGTCGCTGCTTTCGTTGTACTCCACCTCAAAGGCGGCGGATTTTATTTTGGACTGTAGCAGCCCCTCCCGCACCTGGCGGCCCGCAAGGCTGCGTCCGCAAACCTCTATTTCCTCCACATACAGGCCGTAGTTGCAGTCAAAGCTGCCAAACCATTCCGCCGGGTCGTCGTCCCAGTTGTAGGGGTTAATGTTGTGGTAGTCCTGAATACGGTCCGCCACATATTTGCGGGAAAGGGAGGTTACCGAACCATAATGGGATGTTTTTTTGTCCCCAGGGCTTTCTACACTGGTTAAGTAAGGCAAGCTGCCCCCCCAGGCGCTGTGGGAATCGTTGGTAACGCCGGCATTGGCGGCACAGTATGTCGTGTTGGCATAGCTGCCCTTGTACAATACCGATTCTCCCAGCACTGCGTCTACTGCTTTTTTTACTGTGGCGCTCACAGGGGTTTTGGTAACCACCCAAGGGCTTACCCCCGCCTGGTTGTTGTATTTTACATATGTATAAGCGGCTACCGCCTGGGCCTTTAATGCCTCATGTTCAAAGGAGGCGCCCATTTCCGCCTCAACCATTTCACAAACCAGGTCATAGGCGCTGTACTTGGTGGTTTTACCGTTAATTTTTACGGAAAGCTCTTCGCCTTCATCGTAAAAGGGGGTTGTTTCCTCCTCGTCATTCTCTTCCGGTTCGTCCTCCGGCTCCTCTTTCAGTTCCTCTTCTTCTGTTTCAGGCTCCTTTGGCTCATCCTTTTTGGGCGGGGCAGGCTCGTCAGGCTCCGGTTCCACAACGGCGGGCGGCGCCTGCTGCACCGGCGGTGTGGCCACTGCCGAGGTTTCCGGCGGGGCCTGGGGCGCCGCCGGCTGCTGGGCAGGGGGCTCCTGAGGCGTTTGGGTATTTTCCGGCGGAGGAGCCTCCTCTTCTGCCTCTGTTTCTACCGTTGTTTCTTCCTTCTGGGGCGGGGGCTCTTTCACTGTTTCTTCCACAGGGGTTTCCACCTGTTCCACCTTGTTCAGGCTTTCCAGTACCCGTTGGGCGTCCTGGGAAATTTCCAGGAGGGCCACCGCCACATCCGGCGGGGAACCACCGTAGAGCTGGTACCAAATGTTGGGCATCAGCGGGTTTTTTGTTTTATATACCAAGGTTTCGTCAATTTCCTCTGTTTCCCCGTCCCGCAGCCTGCGGGCAACCACCACAAAGCGGGCGTTGTCAAATTCGTAGGTACAGGTGGAAAGGGTTAACAGCTCGTCAGAAGGCAGCACGTCCACCCCAGTGGTAATGACGCTGCGCAGCTTCACCTGGTTGATGTACTCCTGTACCTGGGAAACATCCATAGCGTCAATAAACTGGTGGTATTGGAACACCGGGCCGTGGTCCGGGTTTACATTGGCCACAAAGGCGGCAAAAATTTTATATTTCCCCTTGCGGTATACGCTGTTAAATTCAATAATGGGGTGGGCCTTTAAATAATCGGGCTGCCAGTAGTGCAGGAGGGAATTAAACATTTGGTCGTCGTTTTTAATGTTGTGGCCATACACCATAATGTTGGTGCTGGGCTCCTTTAAATCTACGCTGGCGTCTACAAAGGGTACCCCGTGAAGGTTTTTTTCCCCTTCAAAGTTTTTCCGTTCATAGGTGGTATTGTCCCCTGTCTGTACCACAGGGTAATCCAAGGAGGTTCCCGGTACAGAAATCCACCCGGCAACGTCAGGGTTAATTTGGTACAGGGCGGCAAAATCGTTGTCGTAGCCCCAAGGGTAGTCCAAAGGGGGCGTGCCGCCGCTTTCGTACACCTCCCGCAGGTTGGCATAGGTTTTTAGGTTGTTGGCCGAACGAACATACCGGTACCCCAAATACCCTACCGAGCATAAAAAGGTCAGGCAGCAGCATACCAGTAAAACACTGCGCAGCCGTTCCCCAAAGGAACGCTTTTCCCGTTCCCTCCGGGATGAGGTTTTTCCGCTTTCCTGGGGGGCATAATCTTCATAAGGGCCGCTTTTCTTTTTCTTTTGGGATTTACCCTCCTGCTTTTCCAGCTTTTGCGCGGCCTTGGCCGCCTTTTTTTGCTGCCGGGCCGAGGCCAAAGCCGCGTCTATTTTGCCCGCTTCGCTGGTAAGGTCCTCCAAAAGGCTGGCACAGGCGCTGGCGGCCTCCTCCTGGCTTTTGCGCACGGCTGTTACCCGTAGGAAGCTTTGGCCGTTTTGGGTAAACAAAGCGGGGAACACGCCTTTTCCCGGCCTAACCCGCTGCAGATACTCCCCTACAGGCTCTTCCTTCCCAGGGAGAAGGGTTATTTCCTCCTGGTGGGCCCTTAACCCGGCAGACTGAACCAAAAAAGGGAGCATTCCACCGGCAAACATGGAGCCAAAGCCCTTTTTGCTGGCGGGGAACACCGCAACACAGCGGCTGCCCCTGGTTAAAATAAAGCCTTGGTCAACCGTATCGCCGCTGGTCATAGGCACAGCGCCCCGGGGCAGCAGTGCCCCCTCCAGCAAACGCCCGGCAGGGGCCCGCCCCGTTTGGCGGCAGTACCGTTCCACAGCCTCCCTGGCCTTGGGGTTTTCCTCTAAGGGGAGCCCCAGGCCCTTAGCAATTTTTTTCTTTGTAATAAAATCTTCCGAACCATCTAAAACAAACACCAAGGAGCTGCTGTCCACAGCTTCCTGCAGGGCGTGTATAAAATCCGGCGCTTCCCCAACAGAAGCGGCAGCCTCAAAGGTGAGCCCTAAAAATTCTGCCTGTGCTTTTGTTTCTGCACTGTGAGCAATCAGCCCCGGAAAAGTATAACTGGTTTGGAACCCAATGGTAAAAACCTGCACAGAAGTCCTCCCTCCTGCTGGCAGGGCCTGCAGCCTGGGGCTTTGCCCCACCCTTGGCCTGCCACGCGGTGCCATAGCCGGGTTTTTGCCCAACTAAAGGTTATGGTAATAAACAAAGGCAATCGGCGGGCTGTGTCCAGCATTTGCTTCCCAAAACCGCTTTGGCCCTTGTTGGCCCATGGTAACTGTCACTATTATACGAAAAAATGCTTTTTTCTGCAACATCGGTTTTTTTACAAGTTTTTTGCCTAATTTTTTTCTCAAAAGAACATTTGCCAAAGGGGGATTTCACCCAAAAGATGAAATCCCCCTGAATAAAATGGAAGCTGTCTGTTAGATGATATTTTCCCCTGAAATTATTTTGGGCATTGTGGTTAAACAACGATTCCACCGTTTATAAAATTTCTCAACACCAAGCTTAGATGCTCTTGCATGGACCTCTTCATTTTCCAATACCCAATATAGGGCATATGCCACTTTGCCAGTTTTTCGCCAAAAAACGGGATAATCATCAAAAAATCTGCCCCCTTCTGCCATTTTCTAAAAAAGCAAATTGGGTTATTCGTCTTGACAACCTAAGGGAAATATAGTTTAATATAATATGTAACGCTTGTTATATTTATTATCCGCGGAATAAACTACAGGGGAGGGACCATGAAGCTAAATATTGTTTTATTTGAACCCCAAATTCCCCAAAACACGGGGAACATTGCCCGCACTTGCGCCGTTACTGGCGCAAGGCTTCACCTGGTGGGGCCCATGGGCTTTTCTATAGACGACAAAAAGCTCAAGCACGCCGGGCTGGATTATTGGCATTATTTGGATATTACATATTATAACTCCACCAATGAATTTTTTGAACAAAACCCCCAGGCCAGCTGCTGGTTTTTTACCACAAAGGCCCGCCGTATTTATACCGAGCCCGCCTATCCCGATAACTGCTATTTGGTATTCGGCCGGGAAGATGCAGGCATTAAGGAGGAAATCCTTTTGCGCCATCAGGAAACCTGCGTGCGCCTGCCCATGGTGGAGGGGGCCCGCAGCCTGAACCTTTCCAATACGGTGGCTATTGGCGTGTACGAAACCCTGCGCCAGTGGGGGTTTCCCCAGCTGCAAAATTTTGGCCAGCTGCACAAGTACAAGTGGGAAGATTAACCCCCCCTTATCAAAGCTGTCCTCTGCAAAAATACATTTTATCTTAAAATTATACTAAAAGGAATTTTTAACATGGAAAAAATTAAACTGATTACCGATTCTGCCTGTGATATTCCCGTTGAGGATGAAAAACGCCTGGGCATTACAATTTTACCCGTTCCTATTACCATTGGCACGAAAGGGTACTTTGAACGGGAAAGCTTTACCTTTGACCAGTTTTATGACATTGTGGAAACCTCCGAGGAACTCCCTGTCACCTCTCACGTCCTTTCTATTACCTACCAGGAGGAGTATGAAAAAGCCTTCCAGCAGGGCTATACCCATATTATTGTTGTTAGCATTTACTCTGGGGCCTCCAACATGAACTTTGCAGCCAATACAGCAATCTCCGCCTTTTATGAGGAGCACCCGGAGGCAAAGGAAAAAATAACCATTGAAGTACTGGACAGCCGCACCTTTAGCCTGGGCTACGGTTACCCCTTAATGCAGGCTGCCGAAAAAATTGAAGCTGGGGCCTCCTTTCAGGAAATCATTTCCTATTTAAAAGGCTGCTTTGACCATACCCACGTTTACTTCAGCCCGTTTACCTTAAAATATGTAAAAAAATCTGGCAGGGTAAGCTGCGCCGCCGCTTTTGTAGGGGAACTCATTGGCCTGCGCCCTGTTATTTCCATGAACGGCGGGCCCTCCCAAACCGTTGCCAAGGTGCGGGGCTCCGGGGCTGTAACGCCCCAAATGGTAAGCTTGTTCCAGCAGCATGCTGCCAAGCATACCCCTTATATTGTCCTGCGGGCGAAAACCACCCAGTACCCCCAGGAACTTGCTAAATTGATGGAAGATACCGTGGGCTACCCTCCCGTAGGCATCTTTAAAATTGGCGCGTCTATTACCATTAACACAGGGCCGGATATTGTGGGCCTTGTTTTCCTGGGGAAATAATTTGTATAAGCAAAAATAACCGCAGGCCCGTTTTACGGGCCTGCGGTTATTCTGTTTGGAAGCCAGCCGTTCAGCGAACGGCTGCAAGTTTGCCTACGGCAAACATTGCGGTAGTTTTGCTGGGGAGATGGCAAGTTTGGCTTTGCCAAAGAAGGGTAGCAGCCTTTTGTGTAGCAGGATGGGCGGAAAGGGGTCCAGGGGTGGACCCACAAGTTCGCAAAGCGAACTTGCTGCCAATTCAGCGGGGTTCTCCCGCTGAATTGCGGCTTCTTTTTCCCCTTTTCTTTCGCTGTAGAAAGAAAAGGGGTCAGGGTGTGGGGCTGAAAGCCCCAAAAGGGCGCAGGTGTGGGCTATGTAAGCCCGCCAGCACAGGCTTGGAGGCAGCCCATACCTCCAAAAGAAAGAGGTTGTTTTGGGGGAGGAACACCCAATGGTACGGCCTCTAAGTATCCTATACTTCCAAAAAGAAAAGCACTGCAGCGGGTGCCCACTGTAATGCTTTTTGTAAAAAAATTTTTTAAAGCTATTGACTTTAACAAACTAAAGCATTAAAGTATTAAAAACAACAGCGTGCGCCAATGTTGTCGTGTACCCAAAATGTGCAGGCCCCCTTGCTGGGCCACCTTTTGTACACAATTCTCATTATGACGTCAATGAGGAAAATTTTGCGGTGCCCCATCCAAGCTTCCTGGGGCGCAAAACAAAGGAGGGTATTATCTTGTCATTTGAAATTACACAGTTTGGTGCCGTAACTATTTTGCTTTTGGTTATGGTTGCCGGCGAATTGATTGCTAAAATTACAAAAGGCTGGGTTCCCAGCGCCCTTGTTATTTCCTTGTTGCTGCTGGCAGGCTTTTGGACCATCCTTCCCGCGGACCTTGTTGCCCGCGCCGGTGTTACATCCGCTATGTTTGCCTTGGTTGCCGGCCTCCTTGTGGCCAATATGGGTACCTTAATCAGCCGCAGTGAAATGATTGCCCAGTGGAAAACGGTTCTCATCGCCCTTATGGGTATTGCGGCCATTGTAATTATTTGCCTTACCGTTGGCGCCGCCATTTTTGGCTGGGACAATGCTGTAGCGGCAGCGCCGCCTCTCACTGGAGGAGCCATTGCCACCGCTATGATGCGTTCTGCCGCGGAAGCCAGCGGGAATACCCAGGCTGCGCTCATTGCCGTGGTGTGTATGGCAGTGCAAGGGCTTTTTGGTTATCCCATTACCTCTTTTTGTCTCAATAAGGAAACAAAACGCCTCAGCGCCCTGTACCAAAAGGGAGAACTGAAAACCGTAGCAACTGCCGTCAATGGGGCTGCCCAGGGGAAAAAGCCCTGCTCCACCAATATGGCCTTGCTGAAGCTTTCCGCTATTGCCTTAATTTCCTATTACCTGCAAACCCTGACCCAAGGGTATGTTTCCATGTACGTTTGGTGCCTCATCCTTGGCTTTGCTGCTCACGAAGCAAATATTGTGGAAAAGGATTCCCTTTCCAAAGCAAACTGCTACGGCTTGGCCATTACCCTGCTTATGCTGTACCTCTTCGGCGGCCTTTCTTCCTCCACACCGGAAACCATTCTGCCCGTGTTTGGCATTGCCGCCTCTTTGGTCGTTCTTTCCGCCGTTGGCATGGCGGCTATGGCGTTTCTTGCGTCCAAAATTTTTGGCCAGTCCTTCTATATGTGCTACGCTGTTATTTTAAACGCGTTTTTCGGCTTCCCAATCAATGTAATGCTTACGGAGGAAGCCCTGGACAACAACACCTCCAGCCCGGAGGAAAGGGCGGCAGTTTCCGGGCAGGTTATGCCTAAAATGCTCATTGGCGGCTTTGTCTGCGTTACTATTGTTTCCGTACTGGTTGCCGGTATTTTGGTTAAATTTATCTAACACTTAAATAAAGAATAAAGGAGAATTGTTATGGATTTTAAAGCCCTTGCTCAACAGGTTCAGCCCGACGTTGTGTCTTTCCGCCGGGACCTTCACCAACACCCGGAAGCCAGCTTCCAGGAAGTCCGCACTACAAATCAAATCGCTAAGGCCATGGAGGAACTGAACATCCCCTACCGTAAGTTTGACCCCACCGGCCTGGTTGCCGAAATTAAAGGGGCCAAGCCGGGCAAAACCGTTGCCCTGCGTGCCGATATTGACGCCTTAAGCATCACCGAAAACACTGGCCTGCCCTTTGCCTCCCAAAACCCCGGTTTCATGCACGCCTGCGGCCACGATACCCACGCTGCCATGCTGGTGGGCGCCGCCAAGGTGTTAAACAGCATAAAGGACCAGCTTCAAGGCACCGTGCGGCTGCTGTTCCAGCCTGCGGAGGAGGTGGCCGGCGGGGCCAAAATGGCCATTGCCCAGGGCGCGTTGGAGGGTGTGGATTTTATTTTTGGTATTCACATTGCTTCTATGCTTCCCGTAGGGACTATTGCTACCCGCCCCGGGGCCTCTGCCGCTGCGGCAGACATGTTCCGGATCAAGGTAACAGGCAAGGCCACCCACGGCGCCATGCCGGAGGGCGGCTGTGACGCCACCGTTGCCGCCGCTGCCATTGTTATGAACCTGCAAACCATTGTAAGCCGCGAGGTCAGCCCCAACCAGCCCCTGGTGGTTACTGTAGGCAAGCTGGAATCCGGCACCCGGTTCAACATTGTTTCCGGCGAAGCCTCTATGGAAGGCACTATCCGCAGCTACGATGTAGACCTTCACCACAGCCTGCCCTCCATTGTGGAACGCATTGCTAAAAACACTGCCGAAACCTTCCGCTGCGAGGCCCAGGTAGATTATACAATGATGACCGAGGTTTTGGTAAACAACCCGGAATCTGTTGAACTGGTGCGGGGGGCGGCCCAAAAAATAGCCGATAAACCGGAACTGGTAGTGGAAGCTTCCCCCATGATGGGCGGCGAGGATTTTTCCGAGTACACCGTCCTCACCAAAGCAGCCTTTGCCTCTGTGGGCGCCGGCGGCCAGTACCCCCAGCACAGCGACAAAGTCTACTTTGAGGAAGAAAGCTTTGCCACTGGTGTGGCCCTTTATTCCCAGGTTGCTTACGACTTTTTAAATGGGAATCAATAGCCCTTACCCTAAAAGGCTCTGCCTCCCCAAGGCAGAGCCTTTTCCTTTTAGGAGGCATTAGCAGCCTCCAAGCCCTTTGCTGCTGGGCTTCCAGTCCAGGCCCAAAACTTACAGCGGTACCCCGCTGTAAGTTAGCAAGTTTGCTGAAAGCAAACTTTTTGGGGATTCCACCCCCAAACCCGGCCCTATTCTTTTGGCGTCAAAAGAATAGGGGAAGAAACAGCAATTCAGCGGGTACACCCGCTGCATGGGCAGCAAGTTCGTTTTACGAACTTGCTGCCCATGCTGTGGGGCGATGGCCGTGTGTACGCACATAGCCACATTATAAGTTCGCTGTACTGCACAACGGTTGGTTTGCCCGAAGGAGGGGGCAGACTGCCCGCTTAATAGCCTCGCCTGCGCTCGGCGTTACTGAA
>CAJTSZ010000013.1 GCA_910578755.1 uncultured Oscillospiraceae bacterium
TCGCAAGCAAATAGTAACAGAATAAAAGGCCAGCCGAAAGGCTGGCCTTTTTCCTTATCCTTGTTGCAGGGAGTCGTTGTTGTTTTGGAAGCGTTCAGCCGTTTCCAAGGGCTTCCAGCCCAGACCCGGCCCCATTTTTAGGAGGTATCATGCGTGCGGGGCAGGGGTTTAAGGGGCTGGAGGGCCCCCTAAAGGGGTCTGGGCCAAGGAGGCCATACGCAGGCTTAGAAGTTGCACAGTACTTCTAAAAGAAATATGGATAGGTTTAGACTTTCCAGGCCCAATGATACACAAGTTTGCTTGCTTTTTAGCATAAAATGTACTATAATAAGCTTGTTTTACAAACAGATGTTTGCGGCCCCGCCGGGGGCCTTTGTGCCAACCAATATATCACCCAGCCGCGGCGCGGCGGAACGGAGGAATTATGACAGAACGAGAAGAAGCCTTACAAACAGCCTTGGCTAAAATAGAAAAGCAGTTCGGCAAAGGGGCAGTTATGAAGCTGGGGCAAAACTCCACCCTAAATGTGGAGGCCATTCCCACCGGGTCCCTTTCCTTGGATATTGCGTTGGGCATTGGCGGTGTGCCTAGGGGCCGTATTGTGGAAATTTACGGGCCAGAAAGTTCCGGTAAAACAACTGTGGCCTTGCACGTTGTGGCCGAGGCCCAAAAACAGGGTGGGGAAGCCGTGTTTATTGATGTAGAGCACGCCTTGGACCCTGTTTATGCCCAAAACCTGGGCGTGGATATTGATTCCCTCCTAGTTTCCCAGCCGGATACTGGCGAGCAGGCCCTGGAAATCTGCGAAGCCCTGGTGCGCTCCGGCGCCATTGACGTTGCCGTTGTGGACTCCGTTGCAGCCATGACCACCAAGGCAGAAATTGAAGGGGAAATGGGGGATACCTTTGTTGGCCTCCAGGCCCGCCTTATGTCCCAGGCACTGCGCAAGCTTACCAGCGTCATTTCCAAATCCAATGCAACGGTTATTTTTATTAACCAGCTCAGGGAAAAAATCGGCGTTATGTATGGCAACCCGGAAACCACTCCCGGCGGCCGCGCCTTAAAGTTTTACGCCTCTGTCCGCATGGATATCCGCCGCAAGGAGACCATCAAAGTCGGCTCCGAAACCATAGGCAGCCTTACCCGGGTCAAGGTGGTAAAAAATAAAGTGGCCCCGCCCTTTAAAGAGGCTGAGTTCGAAATCCTCTACGGCGAAGGCATTTCCCGGGACGGCGAAATTGTGGACCTTGCCACTAAGCTGGATATTATTAAAAAAAGCGGCTCCTGGTACAGCTACAACGAGGTGCGCCTGGGCCAGGGCCGGGATAAGGTAAAGCAGTATTTTAAGGATAACCCCGCCGTTGCGGAAGAAATTGCTAAGCAGGTTATGGAACAGAAGGATAAGCTTATGGCTGGCCCCAAAACAAAAAAATCCGCCAAGGGCGAAGCAGAGGAGCAGGAAACGCCGGCAGCAGAGCCGCCAATCCAGGAGGACAACCCCCAAATTGCCCTGGATATGGAGCCTCCTGCAAAGCCTGCTGGTAAAAATAAAATTATAGATATTGAGGCAGACGATAAATAATGTTTGTCATTACAAAGCTTTCCCCAACAAAAAGCGGGAGAATGGCGGTATTCTTTAACGGCCACTTCGATTTTTCCGTGGATATGGAAACCGCTGTCCTCCAAAACCTAACAGTAGGCCGGGAGTTCACCGGCCCAGAGTACGACGCCCTACGGGGGGATGCCTCCTACCGCCAGGCCAGGGAAAAGGCCTTTCGTTTGCTTTCCTACAAATCCTACACCAGCGCCATGCTGGCCCAGCGCCTAAGCCAGGATTTTGCCCCCGAAACCGTGGAGGATGTCATTGCCCGCCTCCAGGAACTGGGGCTTTTAAACGACGCCGATTATGCCCTGCGCTGTGGAAGGGATTTTATCAATTTAAAAAAATATTCCCTCCAGCGGGTAGGGCAGGAGCTTCGCCGCCGAGGTATTGACCCCTGCACCGTGGAGGACACCCTTGCCGCCCTAGAGGAGGAGGATGACCCTGGGGAGCGCATCCGGCAAATTATTATGAAAAAGTACCTGCGGGGCTTGGGGGAAGAAAAAGGCCGCCGCCGGGCGGTTAACGGCCTGGTGCGCCTGGGCTACCGGTACGAGGATATTAAACGGGAAATTTCCGCCGTGCTGGAAGAATACGGCGAAGAAAACAGCTGGGTGGAGTAACCCCGGCGCCAAAACAGAAAGGTGGAGTTTATGGCAGTAAAAGTAGGAATGGTTTCTTTAGGCTGCTCTAAAAACCAGGTGGATGCCGAGCGCCTGCTGGCCTTGGCCCTGGAAAACGGGTACGAAATTTCCGCAGACCCCGCCCAGTGCGATGTGGTCATCATCAACACCTGTGGCTTTATTGAGGACGCCGGGAATCCATTGAAAATATTTTGGAATTTTGCCAGCTTAAAGAGCAGGGCATTGTAAAAGTGGTTGTGGTCACCGGCTGCTTGGCAGAGCGTTACCGGGAAGAGTTGGCTGCGGAAATCCCCGAAGCTGATGTGGTCCTGGGCATTGGCCGGAATACGGACCTGGCTGCCGCGGTGCAAAAGGCTTTAGAGGGCCAGCGGGTAGTGGAGTTTGCCCCTAAAGCAAACCTGCCCCTGGACGGCGACCGGGTGCTCACCACAGCCCCCTATTCTGCTTACCTTAAAATAGCCGAGGGCTGTGACAACCGTTGCAGCTACTGCGCCATCCCCCTTATCCGGGGTGGGTTCCGCAGCCGCCGTATGGAGGACATTGTGGCGGAAGCGGAGGATTTGGCCGCC
Organism: uncultured Oscillospiraceae bacterium; assembly: GCA_910578755.1. Lineage (GTDB taxonomy): Bacteria > Bacillota > Clostridia > Oscillospirales > Ruminococcaceae > Negativibacillus. The sequence goes on from CAJTSZ010000013.1 coordinate 2,814, forward strand.
AACGGCGCGAAGGAGCTGAACCTCATTGCCCAGGACACCACCCGTTACGGGGAGGACCTGTACGGGGAGTACAAGCTGGCAGAGCTGCTGCGCCGCCTGTGTCAAATTGACGGCCTGCATTGGATTCGCATCCTCTACGGCTACCCCGACCGGGTAACAGACGAGCTTTTGGAAGTGATGGCCACCGAAGAAAAGGTGGTAAAATATATCGACCTTCCCCTCCAGCACGCCAACGGCCGCGTGCTTAAAGCCATGAACCGCAAAGGGGACTGCCAAGGCCTTTCCGCCCTTATGGAACGCATCCGCCAAAAGGTGCCCGGCGTAGTGCTGCGCACCACCTTTATTGCCGGCTTCCCAGGGGAAACAGAGGAAGAATTTGCCCAGCTGTGCCAGTTTGTAAAGGAAACCAAGTTTGAACGGCTGGGCTGCTTTGCCTACTCCGTGGAGGAGGATACCCCCGCCGCGGAAATGGAAAACCAGCTGGACGACGAAGTGAAACGCCACAGGGCGGACCTAATTATGGAACAGCAAATGGATATTGCCTTTGCCTGGGGCAAAAGCATGGCGGGCAAAACCTTGGAGGTTTTGGTGGAAGGCTACGATTTGGAACAGCAAATGTACGTGGGCCGCAGCTACATGGATGCCCCGGATATTGATACAAAAACCAGTTTCCTTTCCCAAAACCAGTGGAACCCTGGGGACTTTGTCCAGGTAGAAATTGTGGATTCCGTCGGTTATGACCTCATTGGCCGGGAGGTGGAGTAGCATGGCAAAATATACAATGAACACTCCAAATAAGCTTACTATCCTGCGTATTGTTATGATACCCTTTTTTGTGTTTTTCTTTGAAATGGCCTCCTGGCAGTACAGCTATCTGCTGGCGCTGCTGGTGTTTGCCGCCGCCTCCTTTACCGATTGGCTGGACGGCTACCTGGCCCGCAAAAACAACCTGGTTTCGGACTTTGGCAAGTTTATGGACCCCCTGGCGGATAAAATCCTTGTAGCTGCCGCCATGGTCTGCTTTGTGGGCCGCGGCATGACCACCGCGCCCATTGTAATTACCGTTTTGGCGCGGGAGTTTTTGGTTACTTCCCTGCGCCTCATTGCCGCCAACAAAGGCGTGGTAATTGCGGCGGACCGCTGGGGCAAGTATAAAACAGCCACCACCATGGTGTGGATTTGCTTTGGCCTTTTCACCATGCAGGCGGGAGCCAGCGGCTGGGGCGGGGACGCAGTATTTGTGATTATGCTGAGCATTTACTATTTGCTCATGAGCCTTTCCCTGTTTTTCACCGTTTTTTCCGGTTTCAATTATATTTGGAAAAACCGTTCCCTTTTAGCAGATGTTGTTACCCCAAAATAAAAAGGAGGCGAAAGCCTCCTTTTTATTTTGCCCTCTGTGTTTTCCACAACTGGGCAATGCCTAAAATAATTGCCATAAGCAGCAGAACGCCCCCGGTCATGGCAATAAACAGCCGTTCTATCAGTATTTGCAGAGTGGGCACTGCAAACAAAAGGGTAACGCCGTAGCTTACTGCCAGGGAAACAGCCGCGGATCCCGCCGCCCACAAAAGGGTTTTTATGTAACTGTGGATTTTCCAATCCTGATATATCAGCCAGCCCCAGTACAAAAGGAGCACGCCAACCCAGTCCTTCAGCCCGTTGCCTAAAGCCTGGGTCACCTTGCCGATTACCGTTAAAGGGGAATCGTTAAACTGTTGGGCCGGTACGGTGTGCATCACATAATCCAGTACTTCCCAGGAAAACACCATAAGGAAGGTAAGCAGGGCAAACAGCTTCACATAAAATAAGGCGGATTTTGTTATTTTTTTCATAAAACCCCCTCCTTTTTCTTAGTGTAACATATAATTTTCCATTTTACTATATATATAACATCTAAAGAAATATATGTATATAACACAAACCATACAAAACTAACATTTCAACTAAAAATATGTTAAAAAAGTTTTTTATGGGGGTGGTAGTACAAAAACCTTGCCAACCGCCCCATTCTGTGCTAATCTTTATGTACTGTGCATACCCTGTACAGTACCATATTTTTTAAATGCGTTTACCGGGAAAAAGTAACCGAAAGGGCTTTGCAAAGAGAGAGGGCGTGCCTGCGCTGAAAGCGCCCTTGCAAGGCGGCGGTGAAGGTGCCCCCGGCAGCACGGCGGGGGAACCTGGCAAAGGCCAAAAGTATCCTGCTGCGTACCCCGGCGTTAACGGGCCAAAGTATAATGTGAAGTGGAACCGCGGTTTCGCCGCCTTCACCCGCGCCGTTAGGGCAGGGGAGGGCGGCTTTTATTTTTGCCATTCACCCTAAACCAAAGAAAGGAACCTGTACCATGCAGCTTTACAACAGCCTAACCAGAAAAAAAGCAGAATTTATTACCCGCATCCCCGGCCATGTGGAGATGTACACCTGCGGCCCCACGGTGTACCACTTCGCCCACATCGGCAACCTGCGCTCCTACATTATGGAGGATATTTTGGAAAAATTCCTCCGTTACGAGGGCAAATCCGTCAACCGGGTAATGAACATCACCGACGTTGGCCACCTGGCCAGCGACGCCGATACCGGCGAGGATAAAATGCTCAAGGGCGCCAAACGGGAGCACAAAACCGTTATGGAAATTGCCAAATTCTATACCGACGCGTTTTTTGCCGATTGCGCAAAGCTCAACATCAAGCGGCCCGATACAGTGGAGCCGGCCACAAACTGTATCCAGGAGTACATCCGCATTATCTCCGCCCTCATAGAAAAGGATTACGCCTACTTTGCAGGGGGCAATGTGTACTTCAACAGCGCGCGGCTGGAACGGTACTACCTTTTTAACGACTATAACGAGGAAGATTTAGCCGTAGGCGTCCGGGAGGGCGTGGAGGAGGACGCCAACAAGCGCAACCGCAACGACTTTGTCCTCTGGTTCACCAAAAGCAAATTTGAGGACCAGGCCCTCAAGTGGGATTCCCCCTGGGGCGTGGGCTACCCGGGCTGGCATATGGAATGTACAGGGATTAGCCTGAAGCACAACGGGGAGTATTTGGATCTCCACTGCGGCGGCATTGACAACGCCTTCCCCCACCATACCAACGAAATTGCCCAGTCCGAAAGCTACCTGGGCCACCCCTGGTGCCCCCAATGGTTCCATGTACACCACCTAAATACAAATAGCGGCAAAATGAGCAAATCCAAAGGGGAGTTCCTCACCGTTTCCCTTTTGGAGGAAAAGGGCTTTAACCCCCTTGCCTACCGTTTTTTCTGCCTGCAAAGCCACTACCGCAAAAACCTGGTGTTTACCTGGGAAAACTTGGAGAACGCCCAGGGCGCCTACAATAAGCTTATTGCTAAAATTGCGGCCCTTACCCCCGGTTCCGCCCCAGTGGACCAGGAAATTTTTAACCAGCAAAAGGAAAAATTCCTCAAAAGTGTGGGGAACGACCTAAACACATCCCTGGGTATTACCGCCCTTTACGACGCCCTCAAGGTAAAGGCCAATGACGAAACCAAGCTGGCCCTCCTCAAGGATTTTGACCAGGTCCTCAGCCTCAGCCTTTTGGAAAAGGCCGCAGAAAAGCGGGCCCAGGACGCAAAAGCCTCCTCCCAAACAGCTGGCGGCTTTGTTATTACTGGTGAAGGCGACCCGGAAATTGACGCTTTGGTGCTCCAGCGCGCTCAAGCAAAAAAGGAGAAAAATTTCGCCCTTGCGGACCAAATCCGCAACGATTTAAAAGCCCGGGGCATTACCCTTTTGGATACTCCCCAAGGGGTCACATGGAAAACAGAAAAATAATGTTTTGGGGAGGCCGAAAGGCCTCCCTCCTTCTTTCTTTCAAGTTTTCATTCCCAAACCTTGCAGCAAGCTGATGCTTCCAAAAGAAATATGGCTGGGGGTTGTGGGGGTGCTCCCCCACAGAATATTACAAATAATTCCAGTTCAGTGTCATATAATGTTGAACTGGTAATTTCAGCATAGCACTCTTGCTGTTTTCTGCTTTGCAGGGTGGAAAATAGGCGAATCCAGAAAAACCCAGCCGAAAAGGTGAAAAAATGCAGAATGTTTTGTACAAACAGCATAAATAAAAGCCGGACTACCCAAAAAGGTTTCATTTATTTTTACCAATTCAAGCTTGAAAAAAACGGTAAAGTCTGCTATCATATAAGTGTATAGGAGGTTGATAATGATGAGCAGTACAAATTATAGAACGGAAGTCCCCGTTTATTTGTTTCATCAGGGAACAAACTACAAGGCTTACGAGCTTTTGGGCACAAGGCCATCCCGCAGGAAAAACCAGGCGGGCGTTGTGTTCCGGGTTTGGGCCCCTCATGCACGGAGCGTTTCTGTCGTAGGAGATTTCAACCAGTGGGACGCTGGGGTAAATCCAATGGAAAAAATAAGCGAGCAGGGCATTTGGGAATGTTTTGTCCCAGAAATTAAGCAGTACGCTTTGTATAAATATTCTATTGTTACCGCCCAGGGTGAAACCATTTTAAAGGCGGACCCCTACGCCTACCATGTTCAAACTAGGCCCGAAACTGCTTCCATGTATTACGATATTTCTAAATTTAACTGGAAAGACAGCAAATGGATGGAACGGCGCAAAATGCAGAACCACCTGGCCAACCCCATGAATGTGTATGAAATCCACTTGGGCTCCTGGAGAAAATATGAGGACGGCAATTTTTTTGATTACCGCAAGCTGGCCGACGAACTGGTACCATACGTCCAGGAAATGGGCTATACCCACTTGGAAATTATGCCTGTCACCGAATACCCCTACGACGGCTCCTGGGGCTACCAGGTAACAGGGTATTTTGCCCCAACCTCCCGCTACGGCGCCCCAAAGGACTTTATGTATTTTGTGAATAAATGCCACGAAAACAACATAGGCATTATTATGGATTGGGTGCCCGGCCACTTCCCCAAGGACGAGCAGGGCCTCTATGAATTTGACGGACAACCCTGCTACGAGTACCAAGACCCCCAAAAACGGGAGCACCCCCATTGGGGCACCCGTATTTTTGACTTTGGACGCCCCGAGGTTATTAGCTTCCTTATTTCCAGCGCCATGTTTTGGGTGGAAAAATACCATATTGACGGTATCCGTGTGGATGCAGTTGCTTCCATGCTCTACCTGGACTATGGCCGGGAGCCTTGGGAGTGGAGCCCCAATGTAAAGGGCGGCAGGGAAAATTTGGAGGCTGTGGAATTTTTAAAACGCCTCAATGCCGCCATTTTAGGGGAGCACAGCGACGTTATGATGATTGCTGAGGAATCCTCCGCCTGGCCTATGGTAACAAAACCACCGTATATTGGGGGCCTAGGCTTTAACTTTAAATGGAATATGGGCTGGATGAACGATATGCTGGTCTATACCTCCCTAGACCCCATCTATCGGTCCTATAATCACGATAAACTCACATTCAGCCTCATGTATGCCTTTTCCGAAAACTTTATTCTGCCAATTTCCCATGACGAGGTAGTTCACGGCAAATGCTCCCTTATTAACAAAATGCCGGGGGATTATAACCAAAAGTTTGCCGGCGTCCGCGTGTTTTTGGGATATATGATGTCCCATCCCGGCAAAAAGCTGCTCTTTATGGGCCAGGAATTTGGCCAGTTTATTGAATGGAATTATGAGCAGCAGCTGGATTGGATGCTGCTGGATTACGAAAGCCACCGCCGGCTCCAGCAGTTTATTAAGGACTTGAACCACTTTTATCTGCAAAACAGCCCTCTTTGGGAAATTGATGATTCCTGGGATGGCTTCCAGTGGCTGGTTCATGACGACCACAGCCAGTGTGTTGTGGCACTGCGCCGCAGCAACGAGGACGGCGACGATATACTTGCCATCTGCAACTTTACCCCTGTCCAAAGGGAGAATTACCGCATTGGTATTCCCCAGCCTAAAAATTACGTCATCACTTTAAACTCCGACGATGTAAAGTACGGCGGCAGCGGTATAGCGGAAGAAAAGCTTATTGAGGCCGAAAAAGTGCCAATGCACGGCAAGGCGTATTCCATTTCCCTCAATATCCCGCCCCTTTCCGTTATGTACCTTTGCCCGGAAAAGGAGGAGTGCAGCAGCCCAATGGTAGAGCTGCAGGAGCCAGCGGCAGAGCAAAAGGCAGCCCCGCAAAGCAGCGCAAAAGGGAAAAAAGCAAAGGCTGTGTCCGCCACGCCAAAAAAGAGCGCCCGCAAAAAGTAAGGCGCCGCAAATAAACAGTACAAAATAAAACTTTATAAACGTTTTTTGCAGGTTTTTGGGCTTCACATTAAATTTCATTGTAGGGCAATAAAACAAAGCAAAAATAGCGTGTTTACATAATTACCTGGAGGAGGATAAGTTTATGATTTTTAAAAAGGAGTGGATTGCCATGTTGTTGGCAGGGGGGCAGGGAAGCCGCCTTCATGCGTTAACACGGTCTGTGGCAAAACCAGCGGTGCCTTATGGGGGAAAATATCGTATTATCGACTTCCCGCTTTCCAACTGTGTCAACTCAGGCATTGATACTGTGGGTGTTCTTACCCAGTACCAGCCTTTGGTTCTTAACGAGTACTTGGGCAGCGGCCAGCCCTGGGACCTGGACCGGGTCCATGGCGGGCTGTATGTTTTGCCCCCATACCAAAAAAGCTCTAATTCCGATTGGTACACTGGTACAGCCAACGCCATTTACCAAAATATTAACTTTATAGAACGGTATGATCCGGAATATGTAGTCATCCTTTCCGGCGACCATATTTATAAAATGGACTATGCCAAAATGCTGGAATTCCACAAGGCAAAAGAGGCGGACTGCACCATTGCCGTGCTGGAAGTGCCAAAGGAGGAAGCCTCCCGTTTCGGCATTATGGCCACCGATGAAAACGACCGCATTTACGAATTTGCCGAAAAACCAAAGGAGCCAAAAAGCAATATGGCTTCTATGGGTATCTATATTTTTTCCTGGGACAAGCTGCGCCAGTACCTGATTGCCGATGAAGAAAACCCCAATTCCGAAAACGATTTCGGCAAAAATATTATCCCAACCATGTTAAACGACGGCCAAAAGCTCTATGCCTACCGCTTCGAAGGCTATTGGAAGGACGTTGGTACTATTGACAGCCTTTGGGAAGCTAATATGGATCTGCTCAATAAAAGCGTCCCCATGAACCTCTACGACGATTCCTGGAAAATTTATGCCCGAAACCCCGTTCTGCCGCCCCAGTATATGGCGGATACCGCCTGCGTGCGGGACGCCATGATCAGCGAAGGCTGCTACGTAGCTGGTGAAGTTGATTTTTCTATTTTGTTCGCTGGCGTAACGGTGGAAAAAGGCGCTGTCGTTCACGACAGTATTGTAATGCCAGGTTCCGTCATTAAGGCGGGCGCCGTGGTGGAATACTCTATTGTGGCCGAAAATACAGTAATTGAAGAGAATGTTGTCATCGGCTGCCGCCCGGAAAATATGCGGGATAACCTTGAAGGCTGGGGCGTAACCGTAATTGGCGCCGGCGTAACTGTGGGCAAAAATGCCAAAATACCAGCAAAAGCAATGATTGAGCAAGACGTACCGGAGGTTTTGGGACATGATGAATAGAAAAATTTTAGGTATTGTTTTTTCAAATATGCACGACAATACAATGGGCAGCCTAACAATGGAGCGCACCATGGCCTCCATTCCTTACGGCGGCCGTTACCGTTTAATTGACTTTACCCTCTCCAGCCTGGTAAATTCCGGTATACACGATGTAGGGATTATTGCAAAAAATAACTACCAAAGCCTAATGGACCACCTAGGCTCCGGCAAAGAGTGGGACCTCTCCCGCAAAAACGGCGGCCTCTGTGTCCTGCCGCCTTACAGCCGGTCCGGCTCCGGGGTTTATAAAGGCCGGCTGGAAGCCCTTTCCGGTATCCTCCACTACATAAAAAGCTTTAAAGGCGACTATGTCGTTATGACAGACTGCGACACCGTTGCCGTTGTGGATTACCAGAAAATGCTCCAGTTCCACGAAGCAAAAAATGCCGATATTACCGTGTTTTATAAAAGCAAGGATATTACCAAGGAGCAGCGCAATAATACCACCCTCCTTCAAATGGATGAGGACGGCCGCGTCCGGGACGTTTTAATGGACACAGGGGATAAAAGCGGAAACGCCTTTTTGGATAAAATTTTAATCCGTAAGGACCTGCTGGAGCGCATTGTTATGGATGCCGCCAGCCACAATAAAGTCAGCTTTACCCGGGAGGTCCTGCAAAACCAAAAGGATACCCTGCGTATTTTTGGCTATGAGTTTAACGGCTACCTTGCCGATATTAAGTCCGTAGCTGCCTATTACCACTGCTCCATGGAGCTGCTTAATCCCACTGTGCGGGCGGAGCTGTTCCAGCCCCTGCGCCCCGTTTACACCCGTGTCCGGGACGAGGTGCCTGTGAAATACGGCATCAAGGCAGTAGCTAAAAACTCCATGATAGCCGACGGCTGCGTAATCCAGGGCACAGTGGAAAACTCCATTATTTTCCGCGGCGTTAAAATTTCCAAAGGTGCTGTCGTAAAAAATTCCATTATTATGCAGGGTGCCATTGTAGGGGAAAACGCCAACCTGGACTGTGTTATTTTGGATAGAAATGTTATCCTGCGGGATGGCCGCACCTTAATAGGCTGCGAAAGCTATCCAATCTGCATTGAAAAAGGGGCAGTAATTTAAGGGGCCCCGCCTAACAGGCGGAAGCCCTTCGGTAAAGGGCTGTTCCAACCGCGCAAGCGTTCAATCAAGCAAAATATGAAAAATAAGGGATAATCCCCAGGCTTTTTTGTATGGCAAGGCCCAGGGGTATTACAGGTGTGGCGCAGAGAAAAACTGCGCAAAGGGAGTACTATTTATGAATATATTGTATTTAACAAGCGAGGCGAGGCCCTTTATTGCTTCCGGCGGTTTGGCCGATGTAGCGGGCTCCCTCCCCAAGGCCCTGTGCGCCTTAGGTAACGAGTGCCGCGTGGTATTGCCCCTTTATGGCGATATTAAGCAGGAATGGCGGGATAAAATGGAGTTTGTCCGCAACTTTAACGTCCCTCTCTCCTGGCGCAACCAGTATTGCGGGGTGTTCAGCCTGAAACATAAGGGCATTACCTTTTATTTTATCGACAATGAGTATTACTTTAAACGCAGCGGCCTATATGGCTATTATGACGATGCCGAGCGCTTCGCTTTCTTTTCCAAGGCAGCCGTGGAGCTGATTGGTTACATTGATTTTGATGTGGATGTCATCCATGCCAACGACTGGGAAACCGCCATGGCTCCGGTTTACCTCAATGAATTTTACCGGGGAATTCTAAAATACCGGGACATTAAAACGGTATTTACCATCCACAATATTCAGTACCAGGGCGTTTATGGTATGGAAATTGCCTGGGATGTATTGGGCATACCCGAAGCAAGCCGCCGCGTATTGGAATATAACGGCGATTTAAATATGATGAAGGCAGCCATTGCCCAAAGCAATATTGTTACAACTGTAAGCCCAAGCTATGCCTTTGAAATTCATGACCCATGGTTTTCCCACGGGCTGCACAGCGCCCTTAACGCCAAAGGCGACCGTGTGCTGGGCATTTTAAACGGCATTGATGTGGAGGATTATAACCCGGCAACAGACCCTTATATTGCCAAGAACTATACCGTAAAAAGCCTAAAAAACAAGGCGGCCAACAAAAAGGCTTTGACCAAAGCCCTGTGCTTGGAAGATGCGCCAAACCGCATGATGGTTGGTATGGTAACCCGCTTTGTAGGCCATAAAGGCCTGGATTTAGTCAAATTTATTTTTGATGCCCTTATGGAAAGTGATGTTTGTGTTGCCATACTGGGCTCCGGCGAAAAAGAATATGAGGACTTTTTCCGCGCTATGGAAGCAAAATACCCAGGCCGGGTTTGCGCCTGGATTGGCTTTAACCCCGAAATGGCCCGCCAAATTTATGCTGGCGCCGATGTATTTTTAATGCCCTCCCAAAGCGAGCCCTGCGGCCTTGCCCAAATGGTGGCAGCACGGTACGGCACCTTGCCTATTGTAAGGGAAACAGGCGGTTTAAAGGACAGTATCCATGACCTTGGCGGCGAAAACGGCAACGGCTTTACCTTTAAAACCTATAACGCCCACGATATGCTTGGGGCCATCCTCCGGGCAAAAGGGCTGTACGATAACCCAGATAAAAGCCTGTGGAAAAAGGCTATGATTTCTGCCATGGAGTGCGACTTTAGCTGGGGCCGGTCGGCCAAGGAGTACATTTCCATTTACGAAAGAGCTATGAGGGATTAAAAGCTTGCGTGCCTTTGCCGCAAGCCCTGCAAACACTTCCCAAAAAGGTGTAAGGTAAAAAAATAGCCTCCCTGCCTAAGGCAGAGAAGGCTATTTTTTCTTGTTTTTCTTATTCTTTTTTCCTTTTGCTTTGGGAGCAGGCGGCTGCTTTTTCGGAAGAGGGGCCTGCTCTTTGGAAGATGGCAGCGGTTCCACAGGGGGTATCGGGGGTGTTGGGGGTGTTTGCTCCTTGGGGGCAGGCAGCTGCTGGGTTCGCTGCTGAACGGTAAGGTAGTGCTTTTTATGGTAAGCCAATGCCAAAAAAGTACCGTTAACAAGAATAGTAAGCAGGGAACCGGTAATTAAAGTTTCAATAATAGGAACGTTAATAGGCCAAAACCATAAAGAAACCAGGCTGGCTACGGCAGAGCCAATGGAGCAAAGGTGGAATAAAGCCAAATGAGCCAAGCGCAGGCCGCTGCGGACAAACTTTACAATAAGCCCAATACCCAACACGGTAATCAAAGCGGAAAGTGCAATTAAAAATACCGGCAGGTGAAGTTCTCCCAACATGGGAAGTACAATAATGGCGCATCCGCGGCAGGCACAGTCAACCAACATAAGGAAAAGTAATATTTTTTTGTACAATATACTCCACCACCTTTGTTATATTATTTGATGTGCAGGCAAACTTGGGCACAAAAAATACTTCATTTATTTATTTTTAGTATAACATAAGGATGGTGAAAAAGCAAATAACACGCCAGGGCCCCTTCGGGGGCTCCCCGCCCCCTTGCTTTTGAAGGTACTGGCTGCCTCCAGGCTTGTACTATGTGGGGCAATGGCCATGTTCCCATGCAAAGCATGGGAACATGGCCATATTATAAGTTCGCTGTACTGCACAACGGTTGGGTCCCCAATAGGAAAAGGGGTAGCCTCGCCTGCGTTTGGCAGGCTCTACCAGCCTAAGGCTTCATACAGCGGGAATGCCGCCCCACGCTTTGGGGCTGGCGGTTGGCAGCAGCCTTGGCTGGCTGCAAGCTTTCCTCCCGGTGGGAGGAAAACTTGCAGTGCATCAGGAAAGCCCACAGCAAAGGGGCAACAACAAGGTAGCTGCCAATCAGGGCAAGCTGGGGCCAGGTGAGGGGCACCGTTTTAAAAATAAGGTTGGCAGTCGGGTGGAACACGGTAAGTATCATAACGGCGGTGGAAAGGAGGGCGGCAAAAATCAGCTTCATGTTGTTGAAGGGGTTAATTTCAAAAATGGATTTTTCCTCCGATTTGCACTCAAATACATGAATAAGCTGGGTGCTGATCAGGGTAACCAAAGCGCCGGTACGGGCCAGTTCCAGGGAGCCAAAGCGGTGAAGGAAGGCGGAGAATACCGCCAGGGTAGTAAGGCCAATTAAAAAGCCCCGGAACACAATGGTGGTAAGCAGCCCGCCGGAAAAAATAGATTCCTGGGCGCGGCGGGGCGGCTTGCTCATTACGTTTTTGTCCGGCGGGTCCAGCCCAAGGGAAATAGCAGGCAGGCCGTCAGTAACCAGGTTGATAAGCAGGATGTGGATAGGAAGCAAGGGAACGGGCATCCCCATAAGCATGGCTAAAAACATGGTCACCACCTCGCCAATGTTGCAGGAAAGCAGGTAGCGGATAAATTTGCGAATGTTGCGGTAAATCACCCGCCCTTCCTCCACGGCGGAAACCAGGGTAGCAAAGTTGTCGTCCATTAAAATAACGGAGGAGGCCTCCTTGGTAACGTCGGTACCGTTAACACCCATGGAAACACCAATGTTGGCCTCCTTAATAGCAGGGGCGTCGTTTACGCCGTCGCCGGTCATGGCCACAATATTGCCCTGTTTTTTTAAGGCTTTTACAATTTTCAGCTTGTGGGCGGGGCTTACCCGGGCAAATACGGTAACATGGGGCAGGGCGGCTTCAAATTCCTGGTCGCTCATGGTGTCTATTTCCTTGCCGGTAAGCACCTGGTCCCCTTTGGTAAAAATTTTTAAGTCCTTGGCAATGGCGCAGGCGGTAAGGCGGCTGTCACCGGTAATCATCACCGGTTTTATGCTGGCCCGGCGGCAGCGGAGCACCGCTTCATAGGCCTCCTTGCGGGGCGGGTCCTGCATACCAGCCAGGGCGGCAAACACCATATTATTTTCCAAAAGGTCGTTGGGGGAGGAAAGCTTGCGGTAGCACAGCCCCAGTACCCGCAGGGCCTTGCCTGCCATGGCGCTGTTGCGCTGTTCCAAACTGGCGCGCAGGGCGGAGGAAAGGGGAGCAATACCATTTTGGCCGGCGCACAGGGTACAGCGGTTTAAAATAACGTCGGAGCCGCCCTTGGTGAACATATAGTATTCGCCGGAGGAGGTCTGCACCACAACGGACATCATTTTCCGGGTGGAATCAAAGGGGATTTCCTTAATTACCCGGTAACCGCTGCCCTCACGGAACCGGCCCCCCTTCGCCCCCATAATTATCAGTGCGGCTTCGGTAGGTTCGCCATAAACATCAAATTCTTCCCCATCATTCTTTTTTTTGCCCCGTTCCCGGTTCAGCACCGCGTTGTTGCACACAACAGCCACATCCAAAGCCATGGATAAGGGGTGGCAGGCGGAGGGGGTCACTTTTTTGCCGTCCAGCAAAAATTCCCCGGTTTCCATGCCGCTGCCGGTGACTTGGAATACGTAATCGGCGGTTGCTACAGCCTGCACGGTCATTTTATTTTCTGTCAGGGTGCCGGTTTTGTCGGAGCAAATTACATTGGCGCAGCCCAAGGTTTCCACAGCATGGAGCTTGCGTATTACGGCGTTTTGCTTTACCATGCGGTTTACAGAAAGGGCAAGGGCAATGGTGACAATGGCGGCCAGCCCTTCAGGAATAGCGGCAACAGAAAGGGAAATGCCGGTGATAATCATATCAAAAACAGGCTCGCCCCGCAAAATACCAGTGAGGGAAACCACAGCGCAAATAAGCAGGCAGCCAATGGCAATATATTTCCCCATTTGGTCCAGGCTTTTTTGCAGCGGGGTTTGCTCCGGTTCAATGGCGTCCAGCATACCGGCAATCTTGCCCATTTCCGTGTTCAGGCCGGTGGCAATCACCACAGCCTTGCCGTTGCCGGAGGTTACGGACGCCCCCATGTACACAGTGGACTGGGGGGAAAGGGGGCTGCCGCTGGACCAGGCCGTTTTTTCCACCGGCAGGGATTCCCCGGTAAGAATGGCCTCGTCACAGTGCAGGGCGTTGTGCTCTATTAAGCGGCAGTCGGCGGGGATGCGGTCGCCGGCTTTGAGGAAAATGTAGTCCCCAGGCACCAGGTATTGGGTGGGGATAGTGGAAATTTTGCCGTCCCGCAGCACCGTAGCGGTGGGGGAGGCCATTTGGCTCAGTTTTTCCAGGGATTTTTCTGTGCGGAACTCCTGAAAAAAGCCCATGACCGCGTTTAAAAATACAATGATAATAATGGTGGCTGCCTCCACAATTTCCCCCATAAGCACCGAAAGGATGGTGGAACCAAGGAGAATCAGGGTAAGCAAGTCCTTAAACTGGGCGGCGAAAATACGCAAAGGGCGGATTTTTTTACCCGACTGTATGGTATTTTCGCCATGCTTCACCAGCAGCCGGTTTGCCTCTTTTGTTGTGAGGCCTTTTTGTTGAGTCATAGCAGTTCCTCCGTTTTTTACATTACCTGCCCCGCGGAAGGCGGGACAACTCTTACACTCCATAAATATGCAGGGGCTGTCCCCAATATACCGCAAGTTTGCAATGTGAACTTGCGGTGGTTTTTTATTTAATGGGAGCATCTCCAAGTCTATGCTGTTGGGCCTCCACAGCCCAAACTTTCCAGAGGTGTTCCGCTGGAAAGTAGCAAGTTTGCTTTTAGCAAACTTTTGGAGGTTCCACCTCCAACCCGGCCCCTTTCTTTTGAGTGAAAAGAAAGGGGGAAAGAAACAGAAATTCAGCGGATATTCCTGCTGAATTGGCAGCAAGTTCGTAAAGCGAACTTGTGGGGTATTTGCCCCTGGACCCCTTATTTGGCTGTGCCACTCAATGAAAAGCGGCAACCGGTGTATAATATGGCCGTGCCTTATGCTACACATGGGAAAAATTGTTGCACTGCACAACGGTTGCCCGTCGAAAAGAAATGAGGGGCTGCCCGATTAGCAGCCCTGTTTTCACAGGGCATTACCCAGTTTGCAGGCTCTAATGGTTAAAAGCCAGTGCCTATAACTTAGCGCCAGCGGGAATGCCGTCCCCTCACCGGGGCAGGCCCGCCCCACAGTGTAGGGCGGGCTTTCGCTGTAGAAAGAAAAGTGGTCAGGGTTTGGGTGAACGCCCCAAAAAGGGTGCAGGGGCGGAGCACCCTACATAGGGTACAGGCAGGCTTGGAGGCAGCTAATGCCCCTAAAAAGGCCTGCAATTTTTCAAGGAAATCATGTTTTTGGTGTTTTGCATGGCTTTGCTCCCCCGCCCAAAGCCCAATACCACTCATGTTCCCCTGTTTTGTGAGGTTTGTGAGGTTTTGCGAGGTTTTACGAGGTTTTGGGTATTGCTCAAAGCCATGGTTTTGTACTTTCAGCCCGGGGAAAGGGAATAAAAGGAAAATTTGCGGGCGGGGATTGCCAGCCCTGCCCAAATCCATCCTGGCTGGGGAAGCTCACATTAGCAAAAGAAAAACAAAGCAAAACAGAGGATTTTGCAATATTTTAAAGAAAAATGCGACTAATCCGCCAAAAGTTCCGGTAAAACAGCGAAAATTTCAAAAAAACCGGGAAAATTGTTTGACTTTCTGTTTTTTTGTGCTATAGTGTTATTGATATTCATGCCCTCCTTGCCAAAGGAGGGCATGGCATCTACAAAAATACAGCAACGGGGCGGAAAACAATAACTGTCCCCGCCAATCACAATATCAAAGGTACCGCCTAAAAACGGGCGCAGCAGCTTTGCCGCCACGATTAGTCACAAGCCTTTTGCGGGAAGCGGTACAGCGGTATTGTGGGTTAACAGGGTTTTTTAAGGGGCAAAAGCCTCGGGTTACCTGTTACACTAAAATCCGCAAAGGGGGAGATGCAAAATGAAAGACAACATTTTAATCAGCTTGAAAGATGTCCAGGTAGAGTACGATGGCCAAAGCATACTAAAAGGGATTAACTTGGACATACGCGACGAAGAATTCATTACCTTTTTAGGCCCTTCCGGCTGCGGCAAGACAACAACCTTGCGCATTATTGGAGGTTTTGCAGAGCCTAACGGAGGTGATGTTTTTTTTGACGGCCAAAAAATTAATGGGGTCCCGCCCCACAAAAGGAACATTAACACGGTGTTCCAACGGTATGCCCTGTTTCCGCACCTAAATGTGTTTGACAATGTGGCCTTTGCCCTGAATGTGAAAAAAATGGACAAAAAGCTCATAGCCAAAAAGGTGAAGGAAATGTTGGCCCTGGTAAACCTTTCCGGTTTTGAAAGCCGCAACATCAACCAGCTTTCCGGCGGGCAGCAGCAGCGGGTGGCCATTGCCCGGGCCCTGGTAAACGAGCCAAAAGTGCTGCTTTTGGACGAACCCTTGGGCGCTTTGGACCTAAAGCTGCGCAAGGATATGCAGACAGAGCTGATGCGTATTCAAAAAAGTTTGAAAATTACGTTTATTTACGTTACCCACGACCAGGAGGAAGCCCTTACCATGTCCGACCGGGTAGTGGTAATGAAGGATGGGGAAATCTTACAGATTGGAACCCCCCAGGATATTTACAACGAGCCGGCCAACGCCTTTGTAGCGGATTTTATTGGCGAAAGCAACATTATCGACGGCGTAATGTACGAGGATTTTGAGGTGGAATTTGCCGGCCAGGCCTTCCACTGTGTGGATAAAGGCTTTAACCTCAACGAAAGGGTGGATGTGGTCATTCGCCCGGAGGATATTATTGTAGGGGATTACGAAACCTCTCCCATCAGCGGGCAGGTGGAATCGGTTATTTTTAAAGGCGTGCATTTTGAAATTACGGTGGATGCCCACGGCTACAAATGGCTGATTCACTCCACACAAAGCCAGGAGGTAGGCGCCCTCATTGGCATGAATGTAAAGCCTTCGGATATTCACATTATGCGTAAAATGGAGGTGCAGTAATGAGCAACACCTCCCTTACCAAAAGCCGTAAAAGCAGCACCCTGCAGGTGCTGCCTGCCCTGCCATATATGCTTTGGCTGGTGGTCTTTATTGCGGTGCCCTTAGGCCTTGTTTTGTTTTTTGCCCTGACAGACAGCAGCGGCAGCTTTACCTTGGATAATATTGTTCAGGCCGGCGAACATATGCAGGTTTTGCTGCGCTCCATTAAGCTGGCCGCCATTGCCACCTTTTTGTGTGTGGTGCTGGCTTATCCCTTGGCTTACATTATTTCCCGCCGCAACGGCTTTCGTCGCCGCACCCTGCTAATGCTGGTAATGCTGCCTATGTGGATGAACTTTTTGCTGCGCACCTACGCTTGGATGACCCTGCTGGAAAACAACGGTATTATCAACCGCTTTATTATGTTCCTTGGGTTGGAACCGGTGCATATGATAAACACCCAGGGAGCCGTTATTTTGGGTATGATTTATAACTACATCCCCTTTATGATTTTGCCCCTGTATACAACCATGGCCAAAATTGGCAACGACGTTATTGAAGCCGCCCAGGACTTGGGGGCCAATAGCTGGAAAATTGTTACCAAGGTAGTGTTCCCTTTAAGCCTGCCAGGGGTGAGCTCTGGCATTACTATGGTGTTTGTGCCTGCAGTTTCCACCTTTATTATTTCCAAAATGTTGGGTGGCGGCACAAACCAGCTCATAGGAGATATTATTGATTTACAGTTTTTGGGAAACACCTATAACCCCAATTTAGGATCTGCCATTTCCCTAGTGCTTATGGTGGTTGTTCTGCTATGTATGAGCATTATGGGCAACATGGACGATGAAACGATGGGAGGGCGGATTCTGTGAAGAAGCATAAATGGCTGGAAACCAGCTACATCAGCTTAATGATGGCCTTTTTGTATGCCCCCATTTTGGTTTTGATGATATTTTCCTTTAATGACAGCAAAAGCAGAAATGTGTGGAGTGGCTTTACCCTCCATTGGTACCGGGATCTGTTCCACGACCAGGAGATTATTTCCGCTTTAATGATTACCCTGCTTATTGCTTTTGCTTCTGCGGCTATTGCTACCGTATTAGGCACTGCTGCTGCCATTGGGCTGAATAAAATGAACCGGAAGCTGAAATCGGTAGTAATGACCTTTACTACCCTGCCTATGGTGAACCCGGATATTATTACCGGTGTTTCCCTAATGCTGCTGTTTATTTACCTTAGGGTGGAGTTCGGCCTTTCTACCCTAATTTTGGCCCACGTCACCTTTAACGTGCCCTACGTTATTTTAAACGTAATGCCCAAGCTGCGCACCATGGATAAGCACACCTATGAGGCCGCCATGGACCTTGGCTGCAACCCGGTTCAAGCCTTTTTTAAGGTGGTTATTCCGGAAATTATGCCGGGCATTATGTCGGGCTTTTTAATGGCCCTTACCTTTTCCATGGATGACTTTGTTATTTCCTACTTTGTGGGCGGGGCTTCAGTACAAACTTTGCCAGTGGCTATTTGGAGCCAAACCCGCCGCAGGGTTACCCCGAAAATCAACGCCCTTTCCACCATTATTTTTGTTGTGGTGGTTGCGGTTTTGGTTATCAGCAATATTCACTCTGCCCGCAAAGAGAAAATGCTGCGGGAGGGCCGCCAGCGGGAAGTCCGCCAAAGAAAGGTGGGTGAATAGCCTTGAAAAAAGCAGTATCTTTTGCCTTGGCTGTCCTAAGTATTGGGGGGTTATCCCTGCCAGCCTGGGCCGATGAAAACTACCCCGCCAACTATGATATGGAGTATTACAGCCAGCTGCAGGGGCAGAATATTTCCTTAAATGTGTACAACTGGGGGGAGTACATTGCCAACGGCGACGATGGCTCCATGGATGTAAACCAGGAGTTTGAAGCCCTTACCGGCATACAGATCAATTATACCCAGTTTGACACCAACGAATCCCTCTATGCTAAGCTGAAAAGCGGGGGTGCCTCCTACGATGTTATTTTCCCCTCCGACTATATGGTTTCCCGGATGATACAGGAGGATATGCTGGAGGAACTGGACTTTACTAATATTCCAAACTTTAAGTATATTGGGGAAAGCTTTTTAAACCCGGAATATGACCCGGAAAATAAGTATTCCATCCCCTACACCTGGGGTACCGTGGGCCTGATTTATAATTATGACAAGCTGGGGTTTGACCCCGACAGTTGGGATATTTTGTGGGACCCTGCCTTTTCCAACGACATTTTAATGTTTTCCAACTCCCGCGATGCCTTCGGCATTGCCCTAATACGCCGGGGATACAGCATCAATACAGAGGACCCGGAGGAGCTGGAGGATGCCGCCGAGGATTTAAAGGTGCAGAAGCCCCTGGTACAGGCCTACGTTATGGACCAGATTTTTGATAAAATGCAGGGCAACGAAGCTGCCCTGGCCCCTTACTATGCCGGTGACGCAATCAATATGATGTCGGAAAATGAGGCGCTGCGTTTTGTTGTTCCCGTAGAAGGAACAAACCGTTTTGCCGATGTGGTATGTATCCCCAAAATAAAAGAGGAGGAAAACGCCGCCCAAAGGAAATTGGCCGCGGAAATGTACATTAACTTTCTTAACGAGCCAAATGTAGCTGCGGAAAATATTGAGTATATTCAGTATTCCACACCAAACGACGGCGCCCTGGCCTTGCTGGATGAGGAAGTAAGCAGCAACCCCATTAGTTATCCCGATGCGGAAACTTTGGCCAACACCCAGGCCTTTGTGAACCTTTCCCAGGAAACCAACCTGCTTATGGATAAGCTGTGGACCATGATTATGAGCGCCTCCCCAGAATACAGCAAATGGGCCATGCCCTTGTTTTTAATTATTGCTTTATCCCTTACTGTGGTTATTACCTTAGCAAAAAAACAGTACCGCAGGAAAAAAGAACAATTCAGCTATGAAAACTATGTGCAAAGGCCGTATTAAAGCTTTTGTGAAGCAGGGGGGCCTTTTTGCCTCCCTGCTTCTTTTTTATGGGAACAACCACTTTTGGAGGGGAGGGTTTTCCCGGCCCAGCCAAACAGCTATTTTAACAATTTCACTGTTGAATTTTCCCCTAAAATGCCCATTGAACCCTGGCAAAATTTGCTGTATAATTATAGCAATTGACATGAAATTAGTATAATTTCCCATGGCAACACTTTAGGGTATTGCGTGGGATATTTCAATGTGTACAGGCGAACCCAGTTACATGTTTTCTTAGGAGGTTTTCAGGTATGGACGAACGTTTTGAGTGGAGGGAAGAATTTAAAATTGGGATTGATGCCATTGATAGGGACCATTTTCAGTTGTTTAAAATTATTAACAAGCTGTTTAAGCTGAAAGACAGCGGTACAGATGGGCAATGGACTTGCCAGGAAGGGCTAAAATTTTTTAAAGCCCATACCATGACCCATTTTTTTGATGAAGAAAAATATATGGAATCTATCCAGTATAGCGGGTTGGAACAACATCGGCGAATCCACCAAAATTTCCGGGAAAAAACCCTTCCTGCCCTGGAGCAGGAACTGGAACAGACCAACTATTCCCCAGAGGCGGTGAACCACTTCTTGGGCGTTTGTGCAGGGTGGTTAATTGGCCACACCCTTACAGAGGATATGGCCATTGCAAAAAACCAGCAAAGCAAATGGACCGATTTGATTTCCGGGGAAGAACAGAAGGCCATGCAAAAGGTAATTGTCCAGCTGCTGTTCGATATGTTCCGGTTGGAATCCCAAGTAATCAGCGAGATTTACGGCGGGGAGCACTTTGGCAACGGCGTATATTATCACCTGATTTATGGAATTCCCGGGGAGGAGAAAAAGCTGGAGATTATTTTGGCCTTTGAGGAGCAGCTGCTGATAAACACAGTGGGCAGAATCCTTGGAATAGAAACCAACAAGCTGGACACTATGCTAATTCATGCGGCGCGCTACACTGCACAGCAGTTTGTTTCCAGTATATGCAAAAGCTTCCCCTCCATGGAGAACTACCAAATGGTAGCAGACGACATGTTTACCTA
This sequence comes from uncultured Oscillospiraceae bacterium, assembly GCA_910578755.1. Lineage (GTDB taxonomy): Bacteria > Bacillota > Clostridia > Oscillospirales > Ruminococcaceae > Negativibacillus. The sequence goes on from CAJTSZ010000013.1 coordinate 23,240, forward strand.
CCAGCAGTTCCAACAGCTTTTTAACAAAAAGAAACCTCAAATCAGCCTGCTGATCAATACAGGGGCTGGGTATTTTGCTTACTGCGCCATTGCGCCCCATCTTTTGGAGGGCGGAATTGGCGCTACCTCCCTAAATGCCGATAACGCCACTGCCGAGGTGGAAAAGTACCTGGCGCAGCGCAAGGCCCAGGAGGCACAGCAGAAGGAACACCCGCAGCAAAAGATACTGGTTGTGGACGATTCCGCAACAATGCGGGAAGGGATGCGGCTGCTGCTGGAAAAGGATTACCAGGTTTCCACTGCGGAATCAGGGGTAAGCGCCATCCGTTCCATTACCCTGGATCGGCCGGATTTGGTGCTTATGGACTATGAAATGCCCATTTGCGACGGATTCCAAACCTTGGAAATGCTTCGTTCGGAGGAAGCATTTGCGGATATTCCGGTTATTTTCCTTACTGGCCGGCGGGATAGGGAAAGTATGATTAAGGTTATGCCCCTAAAGCCTGCGGGGTATTTGTTTAAGCATGCTAAACGGGAAGAAATTAAAAAAGCCATTGACGACTTTATGACAAAGCAGCAAGGATAAAAGGGGAGGGTCAAGCCCTCCAAAAATGAGGAAAAGAAGCGAAAATAAATGGTCATTTTGTCTAAATTTGCGTGCAGGTTGTTGACAACTTGCAGGATAATGGCTTATGATGTAATTAATTAAAGTGCTGTAACTGAATATTTTCCACCTTATCAAGAGCGACGGAGGGTACAGGCCCTGTGAAGTCCGGCAACCTGCAAAGGCAAGGTGCCAAATCCTGCGGTGTAACCGAGAGATGAGGAACTAAGCTCGGATGTTTGTCCGGGCTTTTTTGCATTATTCCCACTATTTACACGGTAGGGCAAAGTAGAAGCGGCGCTCTCTTTATTGAAGCAGCACGGCCATATATTTTAAAATGAAAAGGAGAAGAAGCATTATGTCTAAATTTTTGTTTACTTCAGAATCCGTAACAGAAGGCCATCCCGATAAAATCTGCGACCAAATTTCAGACGCTGTTTTGGACGCCATTTTGGAAAAGGACCCCAATGGCCGTGTTGCCTGTGAAACTGCGGTAACAACCGGTCTGGTGGTTATTATGGGGGAAATCAGCACCAACTGTTATGTGGATATTCCAAAGCTGGCAAGGGAAGTTATCCGCGAAATTGGTTATGACCGGGCAAAATACGGCTTTGACTGCGCTACTTGCGGCGTTATCAGTTCCATTGACGAACAGTCCGATGACATTGCTTTGGGGGTAAACAAAGCCCTGGAAGCCAAGCTGAAAAATGAAGAGGAAGAGAACAACGGCGCTGGGGACCAGGGTATGATGTTCGGTTACGCCTGCGACGATACCCCGGAGCTGATGCCTATGCCTATCTCCCTGGCCCACAAGCTGGCAAAGCGCCTTTCTGTAGTGCGCAAGGAGGGCACCCTGCCTTACCTGCGCCCAGATGGCAAAACCCAGGTAACTGTGGAGTACGAAAACGACGCGCCAAAAAGAATAGAGGCCATTGTTGTTTCCAATCAGCACGCCCCGGAGGTGGATATGGAGCAAATCCGCAAGGATATTATTGCCCATGTTATTAAAGAGGTAATTCCCCAGGAGCTTATAGATGAAAACACAAAAATTTATGTAAACCCGACCGGCCGCTTTGTAATTGGCGGCCCACAGGGGGACAGCGGCCTGACAGGGCGCAAAATTATTGTAGATACTTACGGTGGCTGGGGCCGCCATGGCGGCGGCGCTTTTTCCGGCAAGGACCCAACCAAGGTGGACCGTTCCGCCGCTTATGCAGCCCGCTATGTGGCTAAAAATATTGTAGCCGCCAAGCTGGCAAAGCGGTGCGAGGTTCAGTTGGCTTACGCCATTGGCGTGGCCCAGCCGGTTTCCATCAACATCAACACATTTGGCACAGGCACCGTTGCGGATGAGGTTTTGGAAAAAGCGGTGGAGAAAGTGTTTGACCTGCGTCCAACACAAATTATTAAAACCCTAGGCCTGCGCCGCCCAATTTACCGGCAGCTGGCAGCTTATGGACACATGGGCCGCGAGGACTTGGGCGTAAGCTGGGAAAAAACAGACAGGACAGAAGCACTGTTGGCGGCAGTGAAATAGCACCTGCAAGCAATAAAACAATGTACCGGCGAAGAATTTTAGGTTCCTCGCCGGTATTTTGCATTTGTGGCACCATTTTTCCCCCTTTTACATAAGATAAGGAAACGATTAAGAGCAATTTATTGGGAAGGGAAGGAAGGATATGGGGTTTATTTTGTTTTTGCTTACAGTGTTTTTTGTTGTTTTGGGGCTGAGCCAGTTTTTAGAGATCCTTTCGCTTTGGGTGCAGCAGCCAAAAAGAATGCCGCCTTGTGCTTTGGTTATACCCGCCAAGGGGGAAATAGAAAATATAGAGCAGGTTTTGGGCTTTTGCAAGGCCAAGGCGTGGGAAACAAAGGGCTGCCGCCATGTTATTGTGGTGGATAAGGGACTTTCTAAAAACAGCCAGCACGTCTGCCAAATATTGTGCGAAAGCCACCCCTGTTTTATAGTGGCCAGGGCGGAGGAGCTGCCCCAATTACTTGATGAATTGGCAGAAAAATAGTATACTTAACCTATTAGAATGATAACCAGGCGGAGAGGGAAAAGCAATGGAAAACAAACAGATAACAACCTTGTGCGGCACGGTGGAAACCGTCGTTTTTACTAACGAAGAAACTGGCTTTACTGTACTGGAACTGAACACCGGCAAGGAGCTGATTTCGGCAGTGGGAGAAATATTTGGCGCGGCAGAGGGAGAAAAAGTGACCCTCCATGGCTATTTTACCACTCACCCCACCTATGGCAGCCAGTTTAAGGCTTCCGCCTGCGAGCATACCCTGCCCGCCACAGCCGCCGCCATAGAAAAGTATTTGGCCTCTGGCGCCATTAAGGGCATAGGCCCCATTTTGGCCTCCCGGCTGGTGGCGCGCTTTGGTGACGATACCCTGGAAATTATGGAAAAAGAGCCGGAACGGCTGGTGGAAATCAATGGCATAAGCCCTGCCAAATGTGAACGTATTGCCCAGGAGGTATCCCGGCTGTTTGGTATTCGGGCAACCATGCTGTTTTTAGCCAAATTCCATATTGATGCTTCCACCTCCATTGCCGTTTGGAAGCGCTGGGGTTCCGCGGCCCCGGAACAAATTACAGAAAACCCGTTCCTCCTTTGCGGGGAAGCCATTGGCCTGGACTTTGAATCCTGTGATTCCATTGCGGCCCAGCTTTCCATCCCCCGGGACAGCAGCTACCGTATTCGGGCGGGGGTGCTGTATGTGCTGCGCCACAACCTGACCAACGGCCACACCTGCCTGCCTTACGATAAGCTGCTCCCCACCGCCAGCGCCTTGCTGGAGCAGGGGGAAACCGTGGTGGAGGCGGATATTAACGCCATGCTGGAGGAGGGAGAAGCGGAACTGCTCAACGTAAGCGGCCGCCCCTATATTTATTTGCCAGAAATGCTGGCGGCAGAGCGCTATGTGGCCTCCCGCATTGAACTGATGCTGATGCTGGAAGGGGAAGCCCAGGCCGATTATACCGAAAAAATTGAAAAACTGGAGCAGGAAAAGGGCATAACCTATGCTAACCTGCAAAAACAGGCCATCCAAGGGGCCATGAACCACAGCCTCTTTATCCTCACCGGCGGCCCCGGCACAGGGAAAACCACGGCCATTAACGCCATTATTCAGCTGTTGGAGGAAATGGATCTGGACGTAGCCCTGGCTGCCCCTACCGGGCGGGCAGCTAAACGGATGTCCCAGGTTACGGGCCGGGAGGCAAAAACCATCCACCGGCTGTTGGAGGTGGATTTTACCCAAAAGGATTCCTTATCCTTTAAGCGTAACGAAAAAAATCCCCTGCCCCATGATGTGGTGGTTATTGACGAGGTTTCCATGGTGGATATTTTGCTTATGCGTTCCCTTTTGGCCGGGCTTAAAATGAGCTGCCGGCTGATTTTGGTGGGGGACAGCGACCAGCTGCCCTCGGTGGGGCCGGGGAATGTGCTGCGGGACTGCATTGTAAGCGGGCGTATTGCCTTTGTGGCCTTGACAGAAATTTTCCGCCAGGCCCAGCAAAGCCTTATTGTCACCAATGCCCACGCCGTTGTGCGGGGAGAAATGCCCGACCTTTCCCACCGGGACAAGGACTTTTTCTTTATGCGCCGGGAAGGGTACGAAGCCATGAAAAATACAGTGGTGGACCTGTGCTGCCGCCGCCTGCCAAAAAGCTACGGCTATTCCCCCACGGAAAATATACAGGTGATTGCCCCCACCAGGGTGGGCCCTGTAGGCACCAATAACCTCAACGAGGCTCTTCAAAAGGAATTAAACCCCCCCAGCCCCCAAAAGGACGAAACCAAGGTAAACGGCCGTATCTTCCGTGTGGGGGATAAGGTGATGCAGATTAAAAATAATTATGATATTCTTTGGACAAAAGAAGGCGGCGAGGAAGGCATGGGGGTTTATAACGGCGACATTGGCTCCGTTATTATGATAGACAGGCCCTCCAAAACCATTATGGTTCAGTTTGACGACCGCCGGGCCCCTTATTCCTTTGATATGGCGGACCAGCTGGAATTGGCCTATGCGGTTACCGTACACAAAAGCCAGGGCAGTGAATTTGACGCAGTGATTATGCCGCTTATGAATTATAAAAGCAAAATGTATTACCGCAACCTGTTGTATACCGGTGTTACCCGGGCAAAAAACCATCTGATCCTTTTAGGCAAGGAGGAAACGGTGCGGTATATGGTGGAAAACGATAGGCGCACCGTGCGCTACACCAACCTGCTGGAAATGCTGAAAGGGGAGTGCGAATAGTGTTTTTTTGGCTGCGCCCCTGGGTGGAGGTGCTGTTTCCCAACCGCTGTGTTTATTGCGGGGAGCTGATTTCCCAGGGAAAATGCTGCCCAAAATGCCAAGAAGGGCTG
>CAJTSZ010000014.1 GCA_910578755.1 uncultured Oscillospiraceae bacterium
TACCGGGTGCTTTAACCTTGAAAAACCGTGTTAACCCTTGTCAAACGATGGAAGCCTTGCAGTATATAATTTGATATGATATATTACTAACGTATTTAACAAGCCCCATGTTTTGTAAAATAATTGATGCAAAGGGAGAGGATATAGCTATGGACCACTATTTGCTTATGGGAGCTGCAGTGCTGGTTATTTTGGCAGCTGCTTATATTGCCTTGTATAACCGGTTGCAGCGGCTGCGCGTTAAGGTGGAAGAGGCCCAGGCTGGCATTGATGTGGCGCTGGAAAAGCGGTTCGACCTGATTTCAGAGGAAATTGAAGCGGTGAAAAAGTACCTTGCCCACGAGTACCAGGTAATGACTGATTTAACCGCTGCCCGCACGGAAACCCATTTAAAGGAAAAGCGCATAGAACAGCAGCAAAAGGTTTCCCAGGAGGCGCTGAACACCATTAACCGGGAAATGGAGCAGCAAACCAAAACTATGGAGCAAATCCGCAGGCAGCTGGATCGGGGAAAATTGCATAGGCAAGCCAGACGCGGCCAAAACACAGGCGGGGAGGACTGGAAAGCCAGCAAGCAAGAGGCCCTGGCCCAAGCCCAGGGGCAGCGCGGCGCGGCCCTCAGCCAAAAGATGGGAACCCTGGCGGAAATTCACCGCAGCCTTTCCAGTGTGGACTCCTACATAAACGGCTTGGCGGAACAGTACCCCATTTTAAATTCCTGGGTGTCCATGGACCATTTCCAAAGAAGCCTCTATGACTTGGAGGAGCACCTTCAGGCGGCCCGGCGGCTGTATAACGCCAATGTGTCCCTGTATAACCAGGCGCTGGCCGCCATTCCCTTTTCCATTGTGGCCAACCTCTGCCATATGGAAAAGGCAGCCTTTTATGAGGTGGAGGAGCACAAGCGCAATGTCCAGGTAACGTTTGACTAAGGAGGCCAGAACCATGGAACATACCATAACCGACCAAAAGCTGGAGCAGCTGCGGAAAGCCTGTAAGCTTCGTTTAACAATCAGCTTTGTTTTGGCGGCCGCGGCTTATTTGGCGGCCCTGGTTTTTTTTATTTGGAGCTTCTTTTTTGGGAGCCCGGAACTGGGGGCCCAGCGCGGCGCGCCCCTGCTGGAAAAGGTGGGCAGCCTGGTTTTTGTGCCCTTTGTGTTTGCCCTGATGGTTTGGGGGCTGTTCTACTGGCTTTTGGTAAAGTCCGGCTATGACCATTTTAACAGCCTGTTTAAAAACAAATACGTTTTATCCGCCATTGGGGAAACAGGCCTTTTTCAGGAGCTGAACTACCAGCCGGGGGGCGGCTTCACCCATGACGAAATCCGCAATGCTGCCGTAGTGGCCTGCGGGGATAAGCAGTGCTTTGCAAGTGAGGATATGCTCTCCGGCCGCTATAAGGGCCTTCGTTTCCGGTATAGCGACGTGGCAACGGCCCGGGTGACGGTGAGCAGGCAAAGCCGCCGGGAGGTTTCCCTTTTCCGCGGCCAGGTGATGCAATTTGCCGCCTTTGACCATGTGAAAAAAAGCGCCGGCCATTTGCAGGTTTTTGAAAGGAAATTTGGCTCCGACTTAATGGGCTGGACAGCGGAGCACGAAATCCAAACAGAAAACGAGGCTTTTAACCATCGGTTCCGGGTTTTTGCCGCCGACGAGCACAACGCCTTTTATATTCTAACGCCCAAGCTGTTGGAACAGATCACCCAATTTGCCAACCAGGCCGGCGCCCAGGTGGCCATTTCCTTTTGCGGTTCCTCCATGTTTGTTGCCGTAAACCGGCTGGAAAGCATTTTGGACGCCTCCTTCCATGTGCCTGTCCCAGAGCAAAAGCAGTTTATTTTAAAGGATGTGGAACTGCTGCGCCAGGCGGGGGAACTTTTGATTTTAGAAGCATCCGCTTTCCAAAAAGGGCAGCCTTAATCGCCCCCTGCCCCAAAGCCTTAAAGGCGCCGGAAAACGGCGTTTTGGGGCTTTAGCTCACAGGGCAGGCCGTAAAAACAGGTTTTATTTTGTAAGGGCGCCGTTTTCATTTTCCAGTAAAATAAGGATTTGTTCTTCCGTGCCGGTGTTGGCGTTAATATACACCAATACGTCATCCCCAGCAGTGCCTACGCACTTAAATTCGTAAACAAACACCTCGTTTTGCCCCTGGGTGGGGATGAGGGCCAGCTTGGCGCTTTCCACGGTCAGGCTGGGGCTCAGCTTTTCCCTTGCCTGCTGCTCTGTAAGCTGGGGGCCGGTAAAAGTGCGTTCCTTGTGGTTTACCAGGTAGCCCCTGGCATCAAAGGCCAAAATGTCACCGTTTTCCATGGAAACATCCACTTTAATCAGGTCGGTGTAGCAGGTAATTTGCCCGTCCGCTTCCGTATGGGCAAAGTTGATGGTCATAATGCCATTGTGCACTTCGTAATACGTTTCCTTCATGGAGGGAATGCCTAAGGAGGCTAAATAGTTTTGGGCGCTGCGCAGGGCGTCCTCCTTTGTAAGCACTGCTTCAATGTTTTCCGGCTTAGGGCCTGTCATATAGCACAGGAAGCCGCCGTTTTTGGTAACGGCTACAGAATATTGGTCGGAGTAAAATACATAGCTGGGCAGCTTGGAATCCTCCTCCCGCTGGTTGGGCAGCTCTACATCCTGCCCAAAGGCGGAAAGGGCCTTTTCCAATGCCTGTCCCTGGGAAATTTCTGCCGCGCCCTTTGTCATTTCCGGCTCCTTGTCCATTAAATGGTCGGAGAAGGGGCCGTCATAAATCAGCGTTGGGTAGCCGGAAAAGCCCTGCTCCATGGCGTCTAAGCCCCCGGAGGAAGGCAGTTCCCCTTCCGTAGGGTTTTCCGCCTGGGCGCCGTTGTTGTTATCCATTACCATGTTTTCTATTTGGGCAAAGGTAATTTCCCCGGTGGAAAGCTGCTGCTCCAAAGTGGCAATCTGTTGGGAAAGGCGGTCGGCATATTCCCGCAGCTGTTGGAACTGCTGGCGTTCCTGCTGGGAAATTTCCTGGCCTGTCATAGCCTTTCGGGAAAGGTACATGGCGTAATCCCCCACCTGGGAAAGGAACTGGTAGGTTTTATCCAAGTGAAGCTGGGCCACAGGCAAGGCGCTTAAAGAGGCCTTAGCCGAGGAGGCCTCCTTCCACAGCTTGGAGGAAATCATGGACATTTGGGAGGGAGAGCCAGCATACATCCCTTTTACCAGGTCGGTGGAAATATTGGTCAGGTTTGCGGAAGCTTCGTCCACGGCCCGCAGGTAGCTGGTTTCCAGCATACGGCGGTATTCCAGGGAGCGCATATAGCTGTACCCGGCCCAAACAGCAAAAAGAACCACCAGTATAGTTAAAAACAACACTAAAAAGCGGCTGACTGTGGTGGAACGAGGGTCCTGCTGGGCAGGTTCAAAATGTTCATTCATGGCAAAAACTCCTTTTTGGTGTAATGGTTATGTTATAAACAGGTTACCAATATGTTTGCCGGGAAAATTACAAATATGTAAAAATGGGCAATATTATTTGAAACTAACGGCATTTTGAAGTATAATGACATACGTATGAAGTAATAACCCTGGCAGCAGGGAAAACCTGCTGAAAAAATACAGAATTTCTTCTAATAATTAACAAATGTTAAGATGGTTTGGAGGTTAAACGAGGGACAGCTTTCGTTTCTCGGAAAAACCACGAAAAACCTGTTGGAGGCTGGCAAGGCTGCGGCAGGTGGGCTAAAGCCCAACTATTGTGCCCGCTGGGGTAAAGGGAAACATATAAAATGGATTGTGTTTGTTTGCATAACGCCAAAAGGAGGCCACTATGGAGCAGGAAATTTATTACGATAACAGCGCCACCACCAGGGTGCGGCCCCAGGCCGCCCAAACAGCTATGGATTTAATGGCGCTTTCTTACGGGAACCCCTCTTCCCTGCACCGCCTGGGCTTTGAGGCCCAGCAAAAAATGGAACTGGCCCGCCGCCAGGTGGCCCAGTCTTTAGGGTGTGAGCCTGGCTGCATCACCTTTACCTCCGGCGGCACCGAAGCAGATAACCTGGCTATTTTAGGCGGCTGCCAGGCCATGAAGCGCCGGGGCGGCAAAGTAGTTACCACCGCCTTTGAACACGACGCCGTGCTGAAAACCGCCGACTTTTTGGAAAGCCAGGGCTGGCAAGTAATCCGCCTGCTGCCGGACAGCCAGGGGCAAATTACCCCCCAGCAGGTGCTGGAGGCAGTGGACGAGGAAACAGTGCTTGTTTCTGTTATGGCAGTGAACAACGAGGTGGGCAGCATTTTGCCTGTGGGGCAAATTGCAAAGGCCCTGCGCCGCCAGTACCCCCAAATACTTATCCACTGCGACGCGGTGCAGGCTTGGGGCAAGCACCCCTTAAAGGTGGGCAAAAGCCTGGATGTGGATATGCTTTCTGTCAGCGGCCACAAAATTTACGCCCCCAAGGGCATTGGCGCTTTGTATGTAAAAAAGGGGGTACGGTTAAAACCGCTGCTTTTTGGCGGCGGGCAGGAAAAAAACCTGCGCCCCGGCACAGAAAACATTGCCTATGCCTGCGCCATGGGCACGGCCATTTCCCTGCTTAGTGAGGAAATGGAAGCAAACCGGGCAAAAGCAAAACAAATTAAGGAATTATTGCTTCAGGGCCTTAAAAATTTTGAAAATGTACGCATCAATTCCCCGGCCGACGGAACACCTTATATATTGAACTTTTCTTTGCCGGGCATCCGGTCCGAAATTATGCTGCATTTTTTAGAAGAAAGGGGCATTTACCTTTCCAGCGGTTCCGCCTGTACTAAGGGGGCGCCAAGCCATGTGCTTACAGCCATGGGGTTTTCCCGGGAAACAGCGGACAGCGCCCTTAGGGTAAGCTTTGGCCGGGAAAACACGGTGGAACAGGTGCCGGTGTTCCTCACCGCCCTGGAAGAAGGCATAAAGCGCATTAAGCGGTAATGCTTAACCGCCTGCCGCAGGCGCGTAAATGACAGATAAAACAAAACCAACCGCAGCAAAGAAAAAGGGTTGGCCAAGCTCCCTTTAGCCTTGTGTTCCCGGTGAGAGGCGGCGGATGGATATACAGTATGATACAAGAAATGGTTTTGAAGCGCGGTAATGTTAAAATGAATGGTTTGATTCAAAATATTGATAAACTTCATACAACAGAAATGGGCGCGGCACGGATAAAAAGGAACTGTGAAATTGAAACAGACGATGTTGTTCCATGGTGCAAAGAACGAATATTAGAAAAAACAACAAAAATTCAAATAAAGGGTAAAAACTGGTATGCAGCTGCGGGGAATTACATTATAACCGTGAACGCATACAGCTATACAATTATCACTGCCCATAAGGCCAAAGCATGAAACCTATGGATTGTTGTATGTTAAAAAGAGAGCCGAGGTATGGGGAAGACAAAAGTGAACGGGGGAGTGGAATAAAAGAATGATGAAAGAGATTATTTTGCTGAAAAACGGTGAAATTGCATTAAAGGGCTTAAACCGCAGCGTGTTTGAGGACCGGCTTATCAACAATGCCCGCCGCCGGCTGGAGCCTTTGGGAAGGTTTTCTTTCCGCAAGGCCCAATCTACCATTTATGTGGAGCCAAAAACAGATGGTGTGGATTTGGACGAGGCCGCAGACCGCCTGCAGAAGGTGTACGGCATTGCTGCATTGACCAGGGCCTGTGTTGTAGAAAAGGACTTTGAGGATATTAAAGCTAAGGCGGCAGAATATTTGCGGGAGGAGCTGGAGGACGCCAAAACCTTTAAGGTGGAAGCCAAGCGGTCCGATAAAAGCTTCCCCATGAACTCCCCGGAAATTTGCCGGGAACTGGGGGCCCACCTGCTGGAGCATTTCCCCCACCTTGCCGTTGATGTACACAACCCAGACGTTACTGTTGTAGTAGAAGTGCGGGATTTTGCCGCCTATGTTCACGGCAGCCAGCTGCCTGGGGCCGGGGGTATTCCCGTGGGTTCCGGCGGGCGGGCGCTGCTGCTGCTTTCCGGCGGCATTGACAGCCCGGTGGCCGGCGCCATGATGGCCAAGCGGGGCCTGGAGGTGTTTGCTATCCACTTTGCAAGCCCCCCTTATACTTCGGAGAGGGCCAAGCAAAAGGTGATTACCTTGGCAGAAAAAATGACAGCCTACTGCGGCAGAATTAACCTGTTTGTAGTGCCTTTTACGGAAATTCAGGAGGCAATTAAGGACCAGTGCCCCGAGGACCTGTTTACCATTATTATGCGGCGGTATATGATGCGCATTGCCTGCCGTGTTGCCCGGGACAGCAGCTGTGAAGCCCTAATTACCGGGGAAAGTGTGGGACAGGTGGCCAGCCAAACCATACAGGCCATGAACTGTACCGACGCCGTGTGCAATATGCCCGTGCTGCGCCCGGTGGTTGGCATGGATAAGGACGAAATTGTCATAATTGCCAATAAAATAGATACCTTTGAAACATCCATTCTCCCCTACGAGGATTGCTGCACCGTGTTTACGCCAAAGCATCCCCGCACAAAGCCAAAAATGAAGTTTGTGGAACAGGCCGAGGCCGGTATGGATATGGAGGGCCTGATTAGCCGGGCCGTTTATAATGTGGAAACCATAAAAATAAGCCAGTAACTGTAACAGAGGTGTGTGCATTGAACATATTTACCATAGGGGTGGCCCACAAGGGAAACGGCGGCTTGCTGGCTTCCCCCTATATGGAAAAGGAACTGAAGCTGCTGGGCGTAACCCCGGCAACCCTGGTTGCAAAGGACGATATTCAGCTGGAGAGCCACTTTGCAAAGGCCGCTGGGGAAGGCGGGCTGATTCTTGCCCCCCTAACAGGCAGCCGCCAGGTGGACCAGCTGGTGCTGGAAAATATAGCGAAAATATGTGGCGCGCCCTTGGAAGTTCACCGGGAGGCTTTGTCCCGCATGAGCCGACGGCTTTCCCCCCAGGAGGCTGAGCAGCTGGCCACGCTGCCAAAGGGGGCGCATATTTTTGCATTTCACGGCAGCGAAAGGCCGCCCTTTCAAATAGATGGGAAAAACTTTAAAATTATTGTGCTTCCGGCGGATCCGGTGGAACAGACGGGGCTGTTTTTCAGCTACATTTTCCCCATGTTTGCCAAGGCCCAGCAAAGCAGCTGTATTGTGCGGGTAGTGCGGGTTATGGAGCTTTCTGTGCCCCAGGTGGAAGGGGCGCTGAAGGATATTCTCCCCTCCCCCAACCCCACAGTAGCAGTTTACCCCAAGGCGGCGGAGGTGGTTATCCGCATTGCAGCCCGGGCCAAGGACAGGCAGGAAGCCGCTGTGGCCTGTACTGCCGTAATGAAAGCGGTAATAGAACGGCTGGGCGGCTATGTTTACGGTGTGGATGTAAATAGCGTGGAACACGCCTTGGTGCAAAAGGCGGCCCAAAAGGGGATTTCCCTGGCCATAGCGGAATCCGGCACGCGGGAGAAGGCGGCGCGGCGGCTGGGCCAGGTTCCCGGCGGCAAGGAGCTGATGGCTTTCCATTTTTGCTGTAATGCCGACCCTTCCCTGGGCAAAACCATGGATATTTCGGATAAGCTGCTGAAGAAGTGGGGCATAGTTAGCCCTCAGGCGGCCAGCGCCATGGCGGACAGCGCCGCTAGCCAAAAGGAAAATACCATTGGTGTGGGCATTACCCTGCCTACACCGGAGGTAAAATCCACCATGGCCTATGTGGCGGCTGCCATGAACGGCCAGGTGCTTACGGCGGAAATTCCCGTAGCGGGCAGCCGGTCTGTAGGGCAACTGACAGAAGCCTGTGTTTCCCAGGCAATGAACCTGGCCCGCAAATTTACCGACGCCTACCCGGCTGTGCCAAAAGGGGCCCTGCCCCTGGAGGAGGCAGTGGCCGCAGGGGCGAAAGCAGCAACAGCTGCAACGGCAGCGAATGTTGCCGGGGAAGAAATAGAACAGAAAGGAAGTGAGCCAATGGCAGTAAAACCGCAGGCTCCAAAACGCAGTACAAAGAAAAAACAGCCCTTTATAAAAAGCCTGGCCCAGGCCCTGCTGCCCCAAAAGGGGGACGCTAAGGCTGAAAAAGTGCGCAAGGTGGGCATTTTGCTGTGCTTCTGCGTCTTTTTAGGCTCTATGAGCTACTTAATCTACCATGCCCAAAAGGGCATTAACGCAGGGAAGGAAAATTCCCGTTTAAACGATATGCTTGCCCAGGCGGAGGCCGGCAACCTGAAGGTGGATAAGGACAAATTGGCTCAGGTCCCCCAGGAGGTTATAGATAAATACAAGCCCTTTGTGGCAATTAACGAGGATATGAGAGGTTGGATAAAAATTGACGGTACCGACCTGAGCTACCCCGTTGTGCAGGCCGAGGACAATGAGTTTTACCACAGGAAAAACTTTGAGGGCGACTACGACTACTACGGCGTCCCCTACCTGGACTTTGAGTGCAACATTGATGTTGCCGATGTGAGCGATAACTTAATTGTCTACGGCCACAACATTGGTAACGACGGCTTAATGTTTAACCCTGTTACCTACTACAAGCAGCTGGATTTTTACAAGCAGCACCCAGTTGTAAATTTCGATACCATTTACCAGGAGGGCGCCTACAAAATTTTCGGCGTATTTATTGCCAACGCCCAGCCGGAGCAGGATAACGGCACCGTGTTCCACTACCAGCGGTTTGTGGAATCCAAGGACGAGGAAGCCTTCAACAGCTTTGTCAACGAGGTGCGCCGCCGTTCCATGTACGATATTGACGTGGATGTAAAGCCCGGCGATAAGCTCCTCACCCTCTCCACCTGTACCTATGACTTCCGCCCCGAGGCCCGCTGCGTTGTAGTGGCCCGTAAGGTGCGGGACGGCGAAGATGCCAAGGTAAACACTGACGCCGCCGTAATTAACGCCGACGCTTACTTCCCCCAGGCTTATTATGCCGCCAAGGAAGAAGCCGCCAAGTACGGCCAGGTTAAGGGTATTAAAATTGAGGGCAAAACAGAGCTTACCATGAACGTAGGCGAAACCACGCAGCTCAAGGCCATTACCGAACCTACCACCGCGCCAATCAACACCGCCACATGGGATTCTTCCAACTCCTCTGTTGTAACGGTGGATAAGCACACCGGTTTGGTTACCGCAGTAGGCCCTGGCGAAGCAGTTGTTACCGCCATGGCGGACGACGGCGGCTATGCAGCCAGCGTAAAAATTACCGTAAAATCTAAGGATTCTCTCCAGTACCTGGGGCTTGACCCCGAAGCCCTTTCCATGCAGATGGGCAAGGAGGACCGCATTACCGCAGTGGTTACCCCGGAAGGCGCCCAGGTAGACCTAGAATGGAGTGTCAGCGACAGCAGCAAGCTGTATACCGCGGTTAGCAAGTCCAACAACAAGGCGTTAAACCTTCAGGCCTTAGCAGAGGGAACCGTAACCGTAACTGTAACGGATAAAATTTCCGGCAAACAGGCCAGCTGTGAGGTTACTATCCATCCGGCAACCCAAATTACCGGTATTACCTTCCGTAACAACAGTTCCACCATAGCAACAGGCGAAGTGTGTACCGTAGAGGTTGCAGCCACCCCAGAGGGGGCGAAGCTGCCGGATAACGCCGTTATTGAATGGATTTTAGAGGGCGGCACCATTGTTACCGCCAAAGGCGAAACCAGCGCGGGCAAAAACGCCACCCGGGCCTCCAATACCTTTACCGGGGCCAATGCGGGCACTACAAGGATGTACGCCCGCATTAAAGGCACTGATATGGAAACCGACGGTTACTATACCTTTACCGTAACCAGCACCCAGGTAAGCCTGACCCTGCCGGAAAGCATTACAGTGCAGCCAAACGGCTCCGTGGCCCTTGCCGTAGGAGTAAACCCGCCGGAGCAGGCCAAAAACCTGCAGGCTACCAGTAAGGGAAGCCTTATTTCCATAGAGCCCAACGGCATCACCGGCGGCGGTACGGCTAACTTTACCGTAACCGCAGGCAGTAAAACAGGGGAAGATACCATTATCTTTACCATCAACGGCAGCGAGGTGGGACGGTGCAAGGTAGTTGTAAAAAGCGATGTAGCAGCGCCTCAAAGCGTAACTGTTTCCCCGGTTAGCACGGAAGTTGGCTTAACGGTGGATGTACAATTTGAAGTTACCCCCAGTGGCCAAAACGGCTTCCAATATTCCTACAGTGTAGATGACACAAGAGTTGCTACTGTAAACGGCAACGGCCAAGTAACAGGCGTCAGCGCGGGAAAAACAAAAATTACTGTTACTGTTGCCGACGCCAACGGCAAAAATGCAGTAAGCGGAACCGCCAACGTAACCGTAACTGCCGCCGCCCCCCAGGTTTGCAGCGAGTGTAAGCAGCCCCTTACAGGAAAGCATACACCAGGCTGTAGCTTAGACCCAACCCAGGTTTGCAGCGAATGTAAAACCCCAGGCGGCAAGCATACAGATACTTGCAGCAAAAACCCCAACAAGCCAGCAGAGCCAGAAACAGTAGAGTGTGAGTATTGCAAAGAAAAGGTGGGCAAAAATGACATTGAGCAACATAAAAAAGAATGTCCAGCCCGCCCATGTGACTGTGGAGGCACATACAGCAGTCATAACCCAGGTTGTACAGTAGACCCAGCACAAATTTGCAGTGAATGTAATATCCCTGGCGGCGGGCATACAGATGCCTGTACCAAGAACCCAAACTACAAACCGCCGGAGGGCGGGGATAATACCCAGGATGGAGATGATACCCAAGGTAGTGCCGAGGCTCCCCCAGCAAACCCACCTGCCTAACCCCTTCCGTAAACTGTGAACCGAACCAGTAAAAGCGGACAATAGGAAAAATCCCCCTTCTGCTTGAAGGGGGATTTTTGTGTAAAGGGGCAAGCAAATTGACAAAAACCCGTTTGTAGTGTATAAATAGGAACGGAAAAATTAGTAAAAAAATTGGCAAGGGCGCAGTAAAGGCGCCAGGAGGAAAGCAGAGATGGAAGGAAAAAATAAAAAATACCAAATACAGTTTGCAGTGCTGTGGTCCGGCCAGGCGGCCTCCATGCTTACCAGCGCGGTGCTGCAAATGGCCATAGTGTGGTACCTTACGGAAAAAACCGGATCGGCAGCGGTGCTTTCCCTGGCAACCGTAATGGGCTTTTTGCCCCAGGCAGTGCTGGGTATTTTTATTGGCGCCTTAATTGACCGGTACGACAGAAAAAAGGTGCTTATTTATTCCGATTTGTTTATTGCCCTAATGGGCCTGGTGCTGTTTGTGGTAGGCCTATTTGGGGAAATACCCATTTGGCTTATTATGGTGGTGCTGTTTGTGCGCTCGGTAGGTTCCGCCTTTTACTCCCCCTCCCTTAACGCTGTAATGCCTCTCATTGTGCCCAAGGAGCAGCTTACCCGCTTTGCAGGCTACGCCCAAAGCTTCCGTTCTGTTTCCATGCTCCTGAGCCCTGCCCTTGCGGCTGTGCTGTTTTCCTGGTGGGACTTAAACGTTATTGTACTGCTGGATGTGGCCGGAGCCCTGCTGGCAGTTACCGCTTTTTGCAGGGTGGCAATACCAAAGGTTACCCGGGAGCAAACCCAAGCCAAGCCCAACCTGCTTTTGGAGGTGCGCCAGGGCCTGGCTGCCCTGCGGGAACAAAAGGGCCTGGTTCCCTTGGTGGTTATCAGTGCCGTTTACGCCGCTTTATACTCCCCCATTGGCACCCTGTTCCCCCATATTACCATGGTATACTTTGGGGGGACGGTGGCGCAGTCCAGCGCGGTGGAAATTGTCTTTGCCTGCGGTATGCTGGCAGGCTCCCTGCTGCTGGGGCGCATTGGCGGGAGAATAGACAAGATGCGGGCTATTTCCTGCTCCATTGCCCTGTATGGCTTCAGCGTACTGGCCACCGGCCTGCTGCCGCCCCAGGGCCTGCGGTTTTTCTTTGTATTTGCCGCGCTCATTGGCTTGGCCAACCCCTTTTTCAACGGGGTTCAGGTGGCGGTGCTGCAAACAAAGGTAAAGGAGGAATACTTGGGCCGGGTGCTTTCCCTTACCTCCAGCGCCGGTATGCTGGCCATGCCTTTGGGGCTCAGCCTTTCCGGCCTGTTTACCGACAAAATAGGGGTAAACCATTGGTACGCGGGCACAGGGGCGGTAATCCTTGTGCTGGCAGTGGTTTCCCGGTGCATTCCCTCCATGCACCATTGCTGCGACGAAGAATAAACCCAGCCCCCGCCTGTAAGCTAGGCGGGGGCTGGGTTTTATTGTATAAAGAAAACCTCTGGCTGTATCGGGGGGCTCTTTTCCTGGGAAACAGGGGATTTTACATTTCCAGTTCTTCATGGGGGACTTTTGCAAGGAAGTCTGCCTCCTCCAAATTGGAAAAATATGCCTCTACGGCCGCTTTCAGCTGTTCCAGGGAAATAATATCCCTTTCCCTTGGGGTATATTGGCCAAAGGGTGTAACAAGGTTGACGCGGTTGGTATTGGTACAGTGGGGATTGATTAACCCATAGGCCCTGCGGCCGCCTAAATTGAACCAGGCCTCGCAGATAAATTGATTATCCACACCGTAAAACTGGAAGAAACCATCATGGGATTGGAAAATAACAAAATCCTCTTTTCCTTCTGCAACAAGGGAAATGTAGTAATCTGCCTCTTTAAAAATAACTTTTTCCATCTTTTTGCCGCTTGCTGTTTCCACATCGGGAACGCGGAGTATTCCCGTTTTGGGCCATTCATCATTTACAATGGCAAAGGCCACGTCAACAAAGCTTTTTATGCTGTCCTCCGGGCCGTTAAAAATCCGCTTATGGGCTTTGGAAATGGGGGAAACAGCGGTTTGCTTGCCGGGAATACCAAGGACAGGGAGGCCGTCGTCCTCCACCCAAATAAAGCCTTTTTCAGAAAGCCCGGAACGCAGCAGCGTTTCCCCAATATATGTCCCAAACAAAACCGCGGCGTTCCACAGGATTTTGGCGCCAGTGTCGCCTTCGTATTGGTCCAGGTTATTATGAAAGGCTTCCAGAATAGCGTCAATGCTTTTGGCGCTTTCTTTTGTATAATCAAGGGTTATTTCCCTCTGCATGGCGTATTCCACGGCATCCTGTGCAATACCGCCGGCAATTTGGTTAAAATCTTCCATTTGAAAATCCTCCTTTTTCCACCTTAGCTCCAATAAATAGGAATTGTTATTTTACATTAGCTGTTTCGGCTTTCGCCCGTGGATAAATAACAGATTCAAATAGCTTTCGATACAATCACCGGATAAGAAGATACTGTCGTCAAATAAAGTGTAAATGTTTCCGCCTTCAGCAGCACAGGTTATGCCGTCTGGTTCCACAGTCCCTATGGGAAATAGTTTTTCACCGGCCACCTGCTCTGCCGTTTTCCAATCAATTACAATTTCAAGG
Source organism: uncultured Oscillospiraceae bacterium (assembly GCA_910578755.1). GTDB lineage: Bacteria > Bacillota > Clostridia > Oscillospirales > Ruminococcaceae > Negativibacillus. The sequence goes on from CAJTSZ010000014.1 coordinate 13,345, forward strand.
TCTAAAAAAGCAGCCCACGCGTCAAAAGTAAAGGTTGCTCCATTGTAGGTATCAATAGGTTTTTTTCCGCCTAAATTGTTTAATCGCTCCAAGGGGCGCAAATACTGTTTTTTTAAACGGTTGACATTACCGGCGCACTTTTCCAAAAAATATTGCCCCGATTTTGGCGAGTACTCCCGAAATTTGATACCGCCCAATAGGTGTAAAATTTCCCTTGCATACTTGGAACAGGGGATGTTACTTTTCTGCTCTATTTTCTCTATCCAGCTGTCAGCTAAAGGAAAGTCCCTTTTTTCTGTCCAGCCGTTATCTCTTAAAACGAAATACACATATTCATCTATTAAGGAGATATTTATATAAATTACCCCTCCGTATTCCGGTTGGTGGAATGGATGATACCAAATTGGAAGCGTTTGGCCGCTTCCAGTCCTGTGCTGTTAGGGCCTGTCCAAAGGTGGGGCGGTATTCCCACTGTACTGACTTTTTGATTGAGGCTAACCGCCACTTTATTAGTGGCACTGTCAAATTTGGGGTCCAGGGGCTTTTCCCCCTTTCTTTCACTGTAGAAAGAAAGGGGGCCGGGTTTGGGGGTGGAACCCCCAAAAAGTTTGCCGAAGACAAAATTGCAGCCCTTCGCTGAAGGGCGTTTTCTTTTATAGATGAAAAAGAAACACAAGTTGGGCTATGCCCAACTTGCTAACTTACAGCAGTATACTGCTGTAAGTTTTGGGCCTGGGGCCTTAGGGGCCGGAGGGGTGCGAGGCATAGGCCTGGAGGCAGCTGGTACCTTCAAATCTTACAAAGGGTACCCTCTGTAAGGTTTGGGAATAGAGAGGTTTAGACTGCTTTCCCATCTAAAAAGTCCTTGAGCCAATCGAGAAAGTCCAGGCCGTTACCGTAGGGGGAAATGCCCACGTCGCACATATCCCAAACCTCGCCCTTGGCCCCGCCGCACACAATAAGCCGGTAGGACTGGCCGCACCCCCGGTCCACCAGCTGGAGCTGCCCGTTGGTGGTGGCGGCTTCAATTTTTTTGCCGGTGGCGCTGTCGTCGTCCTCCCAAACCCAGGCTTCCCGATGGGAAAACCGCTTTTTGATGGCGTTGGGGTTGTAAACCGCCTGGGCCAGCGGAGGGAACTTGTACAGGAAGTTTTGGAACTTTACCTCAAAGCCGTCCCCAATTTTGGTTAAAAAGGCGGCATATTCCCTGGGCAGCTTGACGCCGGTTTTTTCCTGGAAAGCGGCAATGTCTGCTTGTTTTAAGGGCGGCCGGGGGGTAATACCCAGGTTTTCCAGCCTTTCCCCTACTTCTTCCAGGGCAATTTTGATTTCCTGGGCGGATTTGCCCGCCTTTACAACCCCCAGCTTTTTCCGTTCAATGGACAAAACGCTCTCCCGGCCTTGAAAGGCGGAAAGGTTCACCACCTGGGTTTTGCGCAGGTTCAGTTCTTTCAGGTTGGGCAGGGCAGCCAGGGAGGATACATCCTCCACCGCCGTGCCGTAGAGCCAAATTGTTTCCAGGGTGGGTATGGTGGCCAAAGGGGAAACATCGGTGACTGGGGTGCAGCTGAGGATGATTTCCTTTAAACTGGGGTGGCCTGCCAAGGGGGATAAATCCCGGATGGCGGTATCTACGGCATGGAGTTCTTCCAGCCTGGGGCAGTCCATTAAAGGGGAAAGGTCGCTGAAATTGGCGTTTTCGTGAAGGTTCAAATAGGCAAGCTGCTTTAGGCCCCGTAGCCCCTCCAGGCTTTCCAACTTGGAAAGGAATACGCTCTGCAGGGGCAGCCCCGTTACTTTGGGAAGAATACAGCGGTCATAGCGAAGGCACAGGTGTTCCAAATTTTTTAGGGGGGTAAAATCGCAGGGTTCCAGTTCCTCTCCACCACTGACGGTAATGCTGGTCAGGGTTGGGATTTGGGCCAGGGGGGAAAGGTCCCGAATATTGCACTGGTGTATTTCCACCCGCATCAGGCCGGGGAGCTTAGTTAAAGGGGAAATATCTGTAAGCGGGGGGCGCTGGCGGTCCGCAAAGTAATGGAAGTAGTAAACCTTTTCCGTGTGGTTGCTGGTTTTATAAATCTGCTCCGGCTGCGTATGGTTGAGCTGGGCCATTTCGGTAAAAACCTCCCGTTCCAAGGGGGTCAGTTCATAATCTTTCATGGGTTTACACTCCTTTATCATATAATATACGGGCGATTAACCGCAGTCCCAGGTATACAGCACATCGGAAAAGTCCCGCCGCTGCAAATCCTCCAAAGAGATAAAAAAGTTGCCCACGCCGCCGTCGCCCCACATAACGTAGGTTTCTGTATCGGCCCAGTCGGAATCCATTTGGAACAGCAGGGTACTGTAGGGGCTGTCCTCCTCCCGGGGGTCATACTGCACAAAGCAGGGGTAGCCCAGCAGGTGGTGGCCGAAGGACTCAAGCTGGTCGTAAATATAGTCCTGGTCGCATTGCTCCAAAAAATCCCGGAAATCCGGCTGGGGCGGGGCCTGGCCGGTGACATCCTGCCACACTTGGGCAAAAAGGGAGTCAAACCGGTTGTCCTGGGGGCTAAGCCAGGCGGTGGCGCGCTGGGCGGTAACGGCGGCCTCCTCCATTACCGGGAAATACTCCAGGCCAGCATGGGTGGGTATGCCCATAGCCTGCACCTGTTCCTGGGTAAGGGTGAAATCTATATCCTTATGCCAAATTACCCGGAAGCCATTGGGACAGTCCTCGTCCCAGTCCGCGCCAAAGCTGTCCCCCTGCCCCACAAAAAATTGGAGCAGCCCTGTTTGGGGCAGAGGCTCCGCAGCGCCAATTTGCTCTAAGTTTATTTGGGCCAGCAAAATCAGCTGTTCCCCCTCGCTGTCTTTGGGGTATGCTATGGCAGGGGGCCAGTAGGGCAGCCCGCCAAACTTACTGTCAAAAAGCCTTGGCTGCACGCCTGGCTGTATGGTAAGCTGCCAGCAGTCCATGGCGGTGCGCCGCTTTATCTCCTCCACCACGGCCTGTACCGGCCCGCTGCCATGGGCTGGCTGCCGGGGTTCCGGCGGCACATATTCCGGGGGAAGTTCTACAGAAATGCCCTTTTCTTCTAACAGCTTTAATGCTTCTGTCCCCTTCAGTTGCCCCAGGGGCGGCAGGTGGACATGTTTTAAGTCGGGCAGCTGGAGCAGCAGGGCACAGTCGGAAAAATTGGTCCATCGCAAATCCAGCTTTTTCAGCTTTTTACAGCGGGGCAAAAAGGAGAAATCCTCCACCAGCACCATGGGAATACGCTGGCTGCGGGGCGTTCCAAACATTAGGGTATGGAGGTTTTCCATTTGGCCAATGGCGGAAAAATCCCCCGGTTCCTGGCTGTGTTCCTCCTGGTAATAGGGGTCGCCAGGGTAGCAGAAATCGTTGAGGGCCTTTACTTTTTTAAAATCATAGGGTGTTTCCGGCGGCCGCTTCAGGGCGCACTGTACCCCATAGCGCAGCCGTTCGTCCATTTGGGGCAGCGGTATCATAAGGCGAAACTCCTTTCCTGTGTTTTTGCCAACAGGCTAAATGGGCAAAGCGAAGCTTACCCTAAGCCTTCACAGCTTGTTTTATTTTACCAAAGTATAGCACAAAGCCAGTTGGGGTTCAACCGGAGGGCTTTGCTGCCTTTTCCATTAGGGCAGGACACCTATTCCGCCTGGGTAGAATAAGGGAGAAAGCCCTTAGCAAAGGGCCTGTTCACTTGAAAAGACGGCCCACTTGTGCTAAGATAACAAATATTACTGAAACAGTAGAAAGAGAGCTGGTTTTTATGAAGCTGACACAAGGATGCAAGCGAATTTGTTTGGCAGGAATGGCGGCGGCCTTGGTTCTTATGGCTGGCTGTGGAAGCAAAAGCCCCCTGGACCCTAAGAATCCGGTTTCTCTAACGGTGTGGCACTACTACAACGGTTCCCAGCAAACCGCTTTTGACACACTGGTGGAGGAGTTCAACAATACCGTGGGCCGGGAAAAGGGCATCTATGTCCAAAGCTACTCCCAGGGTTCTGTTTCCGATTTGGAAACAGCGGTGCGGGATTCCATTAACGGCAAGGTAGGAGCTCAGTCTATGCCGGACATTTTTTCTTCCTACGCGGATACTGCCTACGAGGTGGAGCAGCAAGGGGCGCTGGCGGACCTTTCCGCCTACCTTACCGAGGAGGAACTGGCTTTGTATGTGGACTCCTATATTGAGGAAGGGCGCATTGCCGCCGACGGCACGCTGCGGATTTTCCCTACGGCCAAATCCACCGAGATTATGCTGATAAATAAAACCGATTGGGAGCCCTTTGCCGCGGCTACGGGGGCTTCCTTGGAGGATTTAAAAACCATTGAAGGGGTAGCGGCCACTGCCAAAGCCTACTATGAATGGACCGACGGGCTTACCCCCAACGTGCCTGGGGACGGGCGGGCTTTTTACGGCCGGGACGCTGTAGCCAACTACTTTATTATTGGTATGCAGCAGCTGGGCGTGGAACTGTTCCATGTAGAAAACGGGGAAGTAACCCTAAATACCCCGAAGGAGGAACTTTACCGCCTTTGGGAAAACTACTATGTTCCTATAGTAAAGGGCTATTTTGGCGCTTATGGAAGATTCCGTTCCGATGATGTTAAAACCGGCGACATTTTGGCCTATACTGGCTCCACCTCCTCTGCTATGTATTTCCCGGACCAGGTGGAACGGGACAATGGCAGCTATGCCATTGATTATGCCGTAATGGACGCCCCAATATTTGAAGGCGGGCGCCACTATGCTGTACAGCAGGGGGCCGGCATGGTTGTAAGCAAGTCGGACCAGCGGCGGGAATACGCCTCTGTGGAATTTTTAAAGTGGTTCACCCAGGCAGAAAATAACTTGCAGTTTGGCAGCGTGTCCGGCTACCTGCCGGTACGCAAGGAAGCCAACAATGTGGGGCAGCTGGACAAAGTAATTGCCGAGAAGGAGCTTTCTGTAGCCCCGAAAACATATGACTGCCTCAGCGCTATTTTTACCCAAATGGGCGAAATGACACTGTATACCAACAAAAGTTTCCGCAACGGTTCCGCAGCCAGAAAGGTACTGGAGTATAACCTGGCGGACCAAGCGGCGGCGGACCGGGAAAAGGTAGCCCAGGCTGTGGCCGGCGGCGCCCAATTAGAGGAGGCTGCGGCCCCTTATGTAACCCAGGAGGCATTTGAAAAGTGGTACAACGATTTCTGCAATGCATTAAACGCAGCAGTGAATGGACAGTGATAGTTCAATGAAGCGTACTTACAAAAAAAAACCAACCATATTCCGCATTTTCCTGATGTTCTTACTTGCCATTATGCTGGTTCAAAGCGGGGTGACCATAGGGACGTTAGTAGTCCTGCGGACCGCCCAAACCCTGGAGGAATACTCCAGCGGCATGATGAACCGCCTTGTGGAAAACCGCAGGATTATTTTGGAAAACGATATGAACCAGCGATGGTCTTCTATCCGGAACCAGGAATCTGCTTTTACAGAGCTTTTAGCTAATCAGCTGGCGCAGGAAGGCCTGACGCTGGAGGACTTTTTGCGCACAGAAGAGCAGAGAAACGCCCTTTTGGAGCAGATGTTCCCCAAATGCTTGGACCTGCTGGCCGGCAACTCCACCACAGGTATTTTTATGGTCCTTTCTGGGCCTCAGGGGTGGGAAGCTGGGGATTTGGATGGCTTTTTTATTCGGGATTCCGACCCCAACAACAGCCCTTCCAACGATGGCGATTTGCTGCTGGAACGGGGAAGTAAACAGCTTTCCAGGGCCTGGGATATTCCACTGGATACCAATTGGACCACTCACTTTTCCTTGGACAGCCGAAACAGCGCCGACCGCTACTTCTGCGCTCCTTGGAAGGCGGGCAACAACCACCCGGACGCCGATACCAAGGACCTGGGCTGTTGGTCGCCGCCCTTTTCCTTGGTAAAAAACGGGGCGGACCCTTATGAGATGATTACCTATTCCATTCCCCTGCGGTATAGGGGACGGGTATACGGGGTTTTAGGTGTAGAGGTCTCCTGCAAATGCTTGTACAGCTATTTCCCTGTAGAGGAGCTCAACGACGCCCAGCAGTCCGGCTATGTGCTGGCCGTCCAACGGGGAAACCGCTATATTCCGCTGGAGGGCAAGGGGATGCTTTACAGCTTGGTTTGTTCCCAAGGCAAGGAATTTCAACTGGATGACACCTTCTACAGCGCCCTGTTCCAGGTGCAAGGGGTGCAAATGAATGGGCAAGGGGTATACGCGGTAGTTTCCCCCTTGCACCTGTACAGCAACAACGCCCCCTATGAGGATACCCAGTGGGTGCTTTTGGGCCTGAATACTGAGGAGGCCCTTTTTGGCATGAGCCGGCAGCTGTATGTATGGATTATTTTTGCCATTTTAATTGGTATGGTGTTTGGTATTATTGGTATTTACTTGGCGGTGCGCTACCTGACCAAACCGGTTCAGCGCCTGATGCTGTGCATCAGCCAGGGCAGCGCAGGGCTGGAGGAATTTAGGCCCGCCAATATTTTGGAAATCGACTCCCTTTATGATGTAGTAACCCAACTGACCAAGAGGCAAAAGGCAGCGGAAAATATTCTGCTGGAGGAAAAGGAACGCTACCGTATGGCTTTGGAATCTTCCAAGGATGTGTTCTTTTCCTACGATGTGCAGGTTAAGGTGCTGGATTTGGTCAACCACCCGTCTATGAGTGGGCAGTGGTACTTTGACAAAAAGCAAAACGGCTTGATTGACCCTGAATACATTTACGAGGCGGACCGGGCCAGGGCTATAGCCGAACTAACCCAGGGTACGGATAACCTGTACGTTGAGTTTCGGCTGCGCTGGCCAGGGGAAACGGAGTTTACCTGGGTGGCGCTGTCCAGCAAGACCATATACAATACCGACGGCAAACGTTGGAAAATTATGGGCAGTATCCGCAGTATTCAGGAGCAAAAGGAACGGGAGGCCGAGCAGCTGCGGAAAAACACTATTGATGTGGTGACCGGGCTGTATGACTTTAGCGCAGGGATTAAGCAAATTAAAAATATGCGGGACATCCGGACGGACGGCGTAATGCTTTGCCTTTCCCTTAGCCGGTTAAAGGAAGTTAACGAGAAAAACGGTATTGTCTTTGGCGATATGATTTTGGAAGAGCTGGGTGCCCTGCTTCAGCAGAAGTGCCAGGCACAGATGGAGGAAACAGCCGCCCTGCGGCTGAACAGGGACCAGTTTATTTTGTGGCTGGAGGATATAGACCCCCAGCAGGCGGAGGAGTTTGCCCAAGAACTGCTGGAAAGCTGCGAAAAGCGTTTCCCGGAGGAAACATTCCAAACGGGGCTTTGTGTTGGAATGGCCCGGGGGGACCATTCCCTCAATACCGAAAGGTTGGTCCGTATGGCCAAGCAGGCCTGCGCCTGTGGCGCCGAGGGCATACGGTATGGCGGCTTTTATACAGAGGATGGTATGGAAGAAGTTACCCTGCCCGGTATGCAGGGCCAGGAGATTAGCTCCACTGGCTACGGCAAAGACATTGGGCTGGTTTCCATGGCGCTGAACCTGTTTGGAAAAGGCGTGGACTTCCCTGCCCAAATGGAACTGATGACCCGTAAAATTGGCCGGTTTTATGAGGCACAGGGGGTACTGGTATCCCTGCTGCGGGCCGATTTTAACTCCAACTACCTGGACTACCAATGGCACCGGGACGGCCAAAATACGGTAGATTGTGTGCGCAAATACAAGGAAGAAGATAAGGACGATTTTTACTCTTGGCTAAACCAGGAAGGGGTACGGTATTTTTCCCCGGAGGAAAGCAGCCAAGAGGTTATCCAGTGCTTCCTAAGCGTTGAGCCAGGGGAGCAGGGCGTTGTTCTGCCTATGTACGATAATGGAAATTATATGGGCAACATCTGCATTTTGGGGCTGCCTTTGGAACTTTTGAATGACCCGGAAGAATACCAAAACTTGGAGGAACTGGGCAGCGTAATACAAGGGCAGCTAACCCAGGAGCAGCACGACATTGCCAGCCGGGCGAAATCGGAGTTCCTCTCCCGCATGAGCCACGAGATCCGCACCCCTATGAATGGGATTATTGGCATGACCGCCATTGCCCTGCAAAAGGGGCAGGGGCAGGAACGTATTATAGACTGTTTGCAGAAAATACAGTCCTCCTCCACCTACCTTTTGGGGCTGATCAACGATATTTTGGATATGTCCAAAATTGAAAGCGGCAAAATGAAGCTGGAACCCTTAAACTTTTGCATGGGAGATATGCTGGATACCATACAAGAACTGATTGCTCCCCAGGCCGCAAATAAGGATATTCAAGTGGTGCCCGAGATCAGCCTGGAACACAACTGGTTTTTGGCTGACCAAATGCGCATTAGCCAGGTGCTCATCAACCTTTTGGGCAACGCGGTAAAGTTTACCCCAGTAGGGGGAACCATTACCTTGACAGTTCGGGAAATGGCCGCTGGCGAGGAAAACGCCCTGGTTTATTTTGCAGTGCAGGATACCGGTGTGGGTATTGCTAAGGAGGACCAGGACAGAGTATTCCGATCCTTTGAACAGGCCTCCGGAGTTAACCCAGCCAAACAGCAGGGCACCGGCCTTGGCCTTTCCATTAGCAGCCGCCTGGTACAGATGATGGGCAGCAGCATTCAGCTGGACAGCGAAATGGGCAAAGGCAGCACCTTCAGCTTTTCCATTCCCCTAGCCCTGGGCGAGGGCGGCATGGAACAGGCGGAGGAGCAGGCGGAAGTTTCCTTTGAAGGCTTCCGGGTACTGGTGGTGGACGACAACGAGCTTAACACTGAAATTGCCCAGTGCCTGCTGGAGGAACGAGGCTTTTATGTGGACTGCGTTTATGACGGAGCCCAGGCGGTGGAACGCGTAAGCACCACGCCGCCGGGTACCTATGATGTTATTCTTATGGATATTATGATGCCAGTAATGGGCGGCCTGGACGCCACCCGGGCAATACGCGCCATGGAACGGGAGGACTGCCGTTCCATCCCCATTATTGCTATGTCGGCCAATGCCTTTGACGATGATATGAAAAAATCTGTAGAATGTGGCATGAACGGGCACCTTTCCAAACCTGTGGACGTAGATAAGCTTTACGAAACCTTGGATAAGGTGGTTCGCAAAGGCGGCCACCAACCCCCCGCCCCGGCACAGGCCCTGTAAACCAAAAACTAATAATAAAAAAACGCCGGCCAAAGTTGGCCGGCGTTTTTGTGGGTACGTTTTATTGCAGATTTGTTTCCCTAAAAACCCAAAATACGTTTTGTACGTAAAAACTGCATTTATACTATATTGTGATTAAACAAAAAACGCGGTTTTAAACAAAAATTACCACTTATATTTTATTTGCCTTTACTCATACTATTACTGCAAACGCAAAGCGAAAAAATATTTTGGATATAAAAAGGAGAAATCGATTATGACTAGCAATAATAAAATTGTTGTACCAGAAGCAAAAGAGGCTATGAATAAATTTAAAATGGAAGCTGCTAATGAAGTTGGCGTAAACCTGAAACAGGGCTACAATGGCGATTTAACCTCTAAAGAAGCTGGTTCTGTTGGTGGCCAGATGGTTAAAAAGATGATTGAAGCTTACGAAAACGGCTTGAAGTAAGCTGATTTTTTGGCAAAAAGGCAAGGGATTACTTCCCTTGCCTTTTGCTATTGCCAAAAGCTATGCTTGTGTTTCCCCGCAGGCGGGCAGAATATAGTTGGTGAAGTAGTTGCGGGAAATGTAGCTGTTTTGCGGGCCTTGGCTGGCAATCACTGTAACCAGGCTCAGCTCCGGGACAACAAAAATGTACTGCCCCCAAGCCCCAAAGGCATAGTAACAATCGTACCCGTTAAACTGCCGTACCCACCACTGGAAGCCGTACTGGCCAGTGCTGTCCCCTGCGCCTCTGCTTTGCACCTGGGTGGATTCCGCTGCCCACTGGGCAGGGACAATCTGCTCCCCGTGCTAAACGCCGCCGTGGAGGAACAGCTGCCCAAACCTTGCGCCGTCCCGTGCGGACATAACCACGCCGTTGCCGCCGTCGGTGACGCCCTAGGGGTCTGTCCCCCAAACAACGCTCTCCATGCCCAATGGCTTAAAAAGCTTTTCCTGTGCGTAATCTGCCAGGGGCCTGCCGGTGGCGTTTTCCAGCGCCGCTGCCAGCAGGTGGGTGTTGCCAGTGCTGTAATTAAACAGTGTTCCCGGCTCCTGGAGCAGGGGCTGGTTTAAAATATATTCCACCCAGTTGGGCGCGGACTGGAACTCGTACCAGTTGTTGCGGCCGCTGCCGCCCCATTCGTACCATGCCAGCCCGGAGGTTTGGTTCAGCAGCTGGCGCAGGGTAATGCTGTGCTTGCGCCCATCCTGCTGCTCCAGCACCTGGGGAGGTACTTGGAGAGGGGGTCGTCAATGCTGTCGATATAGCCCTCTTGCAGGGCAATACCCATCAATGCGCTGGTGAGCGCCTTGGAGGCGGAGTGGAAGGGGTAAATACTGTTTGCATCGTAGCCGGGCTGGTAATATTCATCGACAATTACATCGTCCCGGACGGTTAAAACTGCGTAAACAGGCGCTCCTGCCAGGGCGGCGTGCGTTTGCTCCAGCAGGGCGGGGCTGACGCCATGGTTTTCCGGCGCGTCAACCTGCCAGCTGTTATCCACCGGCGGGGCATACTCCGCAGCAGAGATTTGCCAGCCAATATTTTCGGATTGAGGCAGCTTGGCCAAAGCCGCAGATGGTGCGCCCCCCTTTGCCGGGGCGCAGGCGGAAAGCAGGCAGCTCCCTGCCAAAAGCAGTGCAGCTAATTTTTTCATAACATTCCCCTCTTTAAATTTGTTGTAATACCCTTATTATTGCGGAAGGCAGCAGATTCCCCATAGCGCCATATACCTATGAGGTATGGTAGGGCGCTACGGGGAAAAATTACCTTCCATTTGTACCCTTGAAAGGCGTTCCCACGGCGGGGAGAAATTTTTTGAAAAAAGCTGCAAAACCCCTTGACATTTTGCTAAAATGAGATATAATAATATCGTTGATTTTAACTGCAATAAACATTGCCCGATTGTGTAAGGGTAGCACGACAGACTCTGACTCTGTTTGTCTGGGTTCAAATCCTAGTCGGGCAGCCATGTAAAATCCCAATCCTTTGGGTTGGGATTTTACTTATCTATAAGATGGCGGGGTGTAGCGCAGTTTGGTAGCGTGCTTGGTTCGGGACCAAGAGGCCGCGGGTTCAAGTCCCGCCACTCCGACCAACACTTCCTTTTTCCCATGGGAGTTTAGCTCAGCTGGGAGAGCATCTGCCTTACAAGCAGAGGGTCACAGGTTCGAGCCCTGTAACTCCCACCAAAAAAACAATGGAAACAAAAAAGCAGCTGGCTTGCTGCTTTTTTGTTTTTTCTTGGCCAAATATAAAAATGTTTCTGTGGGCGCAGTAAAAAAGCAACGGTTTTCGCCGTTGCTTTTTTACTGCTTTATTTGTTCAAGTCTGTAATACGTTTCACATATTCTGCTTTAGGGTAGCCGCCAACCAAACGGTCCTGTTCCACGCCATCTTTAAAGAAAATAACGGTCGGTATGCTCATAACGCCAAATTTTCTGGACAATTCTTTATTTTTATCCACATTCACCTTTGCAACAGTAGCAACGCCGTCCAGTTCTTCCCCCAGTTCTTCTATAACGGGCAAAAGCGCCTGACATGGCATACACCAAGGGGCCCAAAAATCTACCATAGTAACGCCGGAACTTACGGATTGTTCAAAAGTTTCTGTATTTAACTGCAAAACTGCCATTTTAATCTCCTCCTTAAAGTAATTTTAGGCTTTATGATTTAATTATATACCTTAACGGTATAATTTTCAATAGTTTTTTCTAAATTTTTGCACCTTACCCATCAGGTGTAGCCAAAGGCTTAGGAGAACCCCTTAAGTACAAGGTGGACAAAACTATTTTTTCATAAATCATACCCAATTATGCGTAGGAATGGCAGCCATCCTTGGGTTTTCCTTTAGCCTTCAGGGCAAAGGGCGGGCGTTTCAAAGGCTCCCATTGGAACTTCAGTTTTTTGACAGGTTGTTTTTTAAAGAATATTTCCCTCTTTCAGCATGGCAATACAATCCCTGTAAGCCATTTGCAGCAGATATGTGTTTTCCTGCTTTTCAAGGTCAATGCAAGCTTCTATACATTCCAAAGCAGGTTGTACAGACGTTGGGGGCAGCAGGTCCGCAATTAAAGTTTGAAGCTGGCTTTTCTTTTCCTGTATTAAAAGGTATTCCGGCTGGGTTTGGTACTGGGCAATTAAATTTGCCGCCCTTTTTTCAATAAACTGGTTCCAATTCATAAAAGACTCCCTTTTGTCAAGAATATAATTTAAAGTTTTTGTAATATTTTGTATATTGGTAGTAGTATACCACATTTCCATGGCAAAAAGAATAGGCGAAAATACAGATTAAACAAAAGGAAACTATTAAATTTATATATAATTTTACATTTTTCGACAAATAAACTATGAGAATTTTATCTGTTATATTTCCGTATAAATACATTGCCCGCAACATTCTTTTCCTCCTCCCCTTGTTGTTTATGGCGGCTAATCCGCTGTGGTGGGAACATCCACTCCCCTAAAAAGAAGGTGGGGCTGCTATAGGGCAGAATACCAAAGGCTGACCGGAAAAATTAGTATATCTTTTATCTGCAAGGGTATACTAAGGGGCAGAAAGGCGGCGAAATGATGGTAACTGTGTTTTTTCTTGGCAGTGGCCAAAGGCAGAGCATTGGCCTACGGCTGGCCCCGGCTTTGGGTAAGGTAATGGAAATTGCCTGCCATAGCAGGCGCCAGTATACCCAGCAGGGGGAACAGCCTCAGCTGTTTTTAGCCGAAGGGGCCCAAGGGCATATCTGCTGCCCAAAGGGGTTGATTGTGCTGGAAGGAGCGCCTTTGGAGCACATTGCTTTGGAAGGAGAGTTTATTGGAATTTTGCCCTGCAACAGCAGGCCCGCCTTAGAGTTTGCACAAAAAAATAACATAAAGGCTGTCACCTGCGGCCTTTCCCCTTACGATACCCTCACCCTTTCCAGCATTACCGGGGAACGGGCCGTGGTTACCTTGCAGCGGGAAATTCGTACCTTGGGCGGTATTATGGTAGAACCGGCGGATTTCCCCATTACCCTTTGCCGCCCATGGAAGGCCGAAGCAATTTTGACGGTGGCAGCCATTCTCCTTTTGGGGGATTTTGGCGGACAACTTTCCCAACTGGCGCTGTAGGGAGATGGAGTACCCCTTTGAATAAATTTATCTTTGCTTGGACACTTCCGGAGTGTGGCCCTTTATTTGCCGCTGTTCAGCTTCCCTTTTCACGCAGAAAAAAGCAGAGGTAAAACCTCTGCTTTTTAGTGGTTGCGGGAGCCCGCCCCACAGTGTGGGGCCCCAAGTTCGCTGCGTGAACTTGGGGAAATGTGTGCAAGGGTTATGAGCACGCGACTCGCTACGCTCACCGGGCTGGCACGATTTTTACAAAGAAAAAAACTGGCAAACCTTACGGTTCACCGGTTGGTGGTTGCGCTGGATTGGATCCTCTTGCGGTGCCCGAAATGCCTTGTGCGCTTCGCTTACGGCATTTCGACCGCTGCGCCACCCCCTTGCCCCCTTTATCCGCCACTGGCGGCGGGGGCAAGGGGGCGCCAACGACATTCGGATTATGAGCGCGACTCGCTACGCTCACCGGGCTCCGGCATTTTATACTTTTTAGGAAAGAAAACCGACAGGTCGAGTGACCTGCCGGTTTTAGTGGTTGCGGGAGCTGGATTCGAACCAACGACCTTCGGGTTATGAGCCCGACGAGCTACCAAACTGCTCCATCCCGCGGTATTTTTAAGTGCCTTATCATAGTACCACAATGTTTCCACTGTGTCAAGGGGTTTTATTATTATTTTTTACTGTTTCACAATAAAAAGCTATTGTGCAGGCAGATACGGGCTATTCGCCCTCCCTGCCTCACACACAAAAAATAGTTTCGCTTTGCTCATCTATTTTTTAAAAATGTGCAAGCAGGTGAAAATGCCTATTTTATACTCTATATATAAAAAGCTGACAGACCAACCCCCTGGCAGTCTGTCAGATTATCTTAGATAGAACCACCCCGAACGCGGGAAGTTGTTTTAGATATAGGAAAAGGCCTGGAGCGCGAAATGGCTCCAGGCCCTTGCCTGGTGGTGGAG
>CAJTSZ010000015.1 GCA_910578755.1 uncultured Oscillospiraceae bacterium
ATACCACTGCGCGCGTTGCGCTTTGTGGTATAATAACGGCAAAGCCGTTATTATACCACTGCGCGCGTTGCGCTTTGTGGTATAATAACGGCAAAGCCGTTATTATATTTCAAGTGGCGTTCGCCTCGCCCCCGCTGGCGTTGCCAGCTGTTGCAACCGGCGAAACCGCCAATTATACCACTGCGCGCGTTGCGCTTTGTGGTTATTATATTTTCAGTGTTGCAGAAGCCCTAACCGATAGAGCCTGGAAGTCTGGTAATGCCGAGCACAGGCAAGCCTGTAAGTTACAAGTTCGCACCGGCGGGCAACAGCCCCACAGTGTGGCAACTCCCGCTTCAACTGTAGTTTGTAAGTTTGTTAAAGGCAAACTTGTAGCTCAAACAGTAAAAATGGGGATATTTAATTGTAATATAAATTAGGTGCAAAGGGGGAACGCCTTATGAATAGGGAGGAACTGTATGCCTCTATTTACAGCCATAACACTGTTTACCGTCCGCCTCAGGAGGAGGAAAGCGCCCTGCTGGAGGTATCCTTGGGGTGCAGCTGGGGCAAGTGCCTGTTTTGCGACTTTGCAAAGGACGCTTTTTGCATCCACCCTATGGAAAAAATAGAAGAAAGCGCCCGCATTTTGGGCCAGCTGGAAGGGGAGAAAAACCGGGTATTCTTCTTAGGGGAAAATGCGTTGGTACTTTCCATGGAGCAGCACAGAAGGGTATTCCAGGCGGTGCATACCTATATGCCAAAGGTGACCCAGGCTGCCATGTATGCCCGGGTGGATGATGTTCTGCGCAAAAGCGAGGAGGAGCTGTTGGAGCTGAAGGCTTTGGGCCTGTGCGACCTGCACATTGGCGTGGAATCCGGCAGCGATTCCATTCTCCTTATGATGAACAAGGGCGTCACCTCCTACGATACCATTACCGCCTTAAAACGGCTGGATAAGGTGGGCATTGGCTACTATGTCACCGTTATTTTGGGCCTGGGGGGCAAAACCTTCCGCAACCTTCACGCCATTGAAACAGCCCGTATGCTCAACCAGGTGCATCCAAAGCACATTTGGTGCCTGGCCCTTACCCTGTGGCCCAAAACGCCCCTGTATCAAATGGTACAGCGGGGCGAGTACGATGTCCTTTCCCCCTGGGAAATTTTGCTGGAAGAGAGGATTTTGGTGGAAAACCTGAATATTGAGTGTATGTTTATGGATACTACTGCCCTAGGCCAGTTTACCATTCAAGGCTTTTTGCCCCAAGGGAAGGAGGGGATTATCCGTGCTATAAACCGCCTGTTAGGGTAAAAGGGGCGGAAATCATATCAAAAAAAGGAGAAAAACAATGCTGCTGTGTTATAACAATATTACTATACGAAACGCCACGCCAAAGGACGGGGAGCTGCTGTGCCAGTGGTGGAACAATGGGGAGCTTATGGTGGATGTGGGCTTCCCCAAGGGCCTAGGTACAACGGCAGAAAAAATTTTCGCAGATTTGGCCACCGATTCTGATGATACCCGCCGCAGGCTCATTGTGGAACTGGACGGGCGCCCCATGGGGGAAATGGCCTATGAAAATTTGGAAAACAACACCGCAAGTATGGATATAAAAATCTGCGACTTATCCCTGCAAAACCGGGGCTACGGTAAAATTTTAATGAGTTTGGTTATTGCCTGGCTGTTTGACCAGGGCTATAGGGAAATTCTCCTCAAAGTGGATGGGGATAATAAACGGGCCCAGCACGTTTATGAGCAGCTAGGCTTTGTGCCTGTGGCCACCCATAAGGATTCCTGGAAGGACCAGCTGGGCAACCTGCGCTGGGAAATAGACTACCGTTTGACACAGGAAAATTTTAATAATTATGCAAAATAGGTGGGGGAGTAAATGGACAAGGTAAATTTGGAAAAATTGCTGCAAAATCCAGCGGTGGCGGCCGCAGCAAGCCTAAAGGAAACCGCTTGGCTTAACCCGGGGCTGCGGCCCTTTGCCCAGGTTAGGGAACAGCTCCCTGTTACTTGGGAACAGGTGGAGGAGGCGCGCCAGCGGCTGGAACGGTTTGCCCCCTACCTCAGCCAGGTCTTCCCCGAAACGGCCCCGGCAGGGGGGCTCATTGAATCCCCCCTAAAGCCCATTCCCAACATGGAAAAGCTGCTTCGCCAGCAGGGCGCATTGCAGGGCAAATGGCTGCTGAAAATGGATAGCCACCTGCCGGTGGCGGGCTCCATTAAGGCGCGGGGCGGTATTCACGAAGTGCTTAAACACAGCGAGGATTTGGCCCTGGCGGCAGGGCTGCTCCATAAGGGGGAAAGCTATGCCTGCCTTGCCAGGCCGGAGTTCCGGGAGTTTTTCAGCCGTTACACAGTGCAGGTGGGTTCCACAGGGAATTTGGGCCTGAGCATAGGGATTATGAGCGCCCAGCTGGGCTATCACGCGGTGGTACATATGTCCGCCGATGCAAAGCAGTGGAAAAAGGATCTGCTGCGCGCTAAAGGCGTTACCGTGGTGGAGTACGCTTCCGACTATGGAAAGGCAGTAGAGGAGGGGAGGCGCCTCTCCCAACAGGACCCTAACAGCTATTTTGTAGATGACGAAAATTCCTTGGATTTGTTTTTAGGCTATGCCGTAGCCGGGGAACGGCTGAAAAAACAAATGAAAGAACAAAACATTCCCGTGGATAAAACCCACCCTCTTTTTGTTTACCTGCCCTGCGGCATAGGTGGCGCCCCAGGCGGGGTGGCCTTCGGCTTAAAAATGGCCTTTGGGGAGAATGTCCACTGCTTTTTTACAGAACCAACCCATGCCTGCTGTATGCTTTTGGGTATGGCTACCGGGCTCCATGATGGTATTAGCGTGGGGGATGTGGGAATTGACGGAAAAACCCAGGCAGACGGTTTGGCTGTAGGGCGTCCCTCTGCCTTTGTGGGTAAGGTTATGGAGCCAATGCTCAGCGGGGTGTTCACATTGTCGGACAGCCGTCTGCTGCCTTGGATGAGGGCCCTGCTTCAGGAGGAGGGTATATTTATAGAACCCTCTGCCTGCGCTGCCTTTGGGGCTGTGCCCCACAGCGGCACTCTAAAGGAATATGTGTTGGCACATGGGCTGGAACCCTTCATGGCAAATGCTGCTCACTTGGCCTGGGCTACTGGCGGCAGCCTGGTACCATCTTCTGTGCGGGAGGAATACCTGCAAGCTGCCAACAGCCTGTAACCCTTTCCCCAAAAACAGTCCCAAAATGCCTTCACCGGGTACCATGTTGAACCCTGTCAAACAATGGAAACATAATAAAATCAAATTGGCAAATTAGAATACAAAAGGAGGCTGCACTTATGATAGAAGCGAATGTATTTAAACAAATATTGGAAGAAAACGAAGGCCAGTTTCCTATGTTGACCCTTGACGAATTTTTCAGCGGAAATTCAGAGGAGGATACCATCGCCCCTAACCAATGGGGACAGGGGAGGCCCTCACTTGGTGAAATGTGGGAGATGTTGCGAAAGGTTGAGCTGATGCCAAATGTGGCATGGGTCCGTGTTGCATTACATGATGATACAGAAATTATTGAAGAAAATGGAACAGAAATTTTGAATCTTGCCGGGGATTCTATTGTGGTATGCACAGATATGAAATCTGACGAACTGAAAAAAATAGTGAATTGTGAATGGCTTTGTTCGGATGGGGTAGTTGAATCTGAACCAGCTCTATACTATTCGTGCATACCACCAATTCCCCCAAATTATAATTGTTTGGAGATAGTGTGGGACTAATTTAAAAACAAACAATATTAGTCGGATAAAATTAGAAAAGGGAATTTACATCAGCACAGAAGGTAAAAGGAAAGAATATAATAACCGCTTTACGGTTGCCGCTGCTTTGGGAACCCTATGCAGAGCGCCCCGCCCCTGGCCCCGTTGGCACAGGCTTGGCAGCAGCCAAAAGAGAGCAAAAAATTAACGGTCACAGTTTCCTGTGACCGTTAATACTGGTGTTCATTATTCAATCTGTTTCACCCTTTTCTTTTCACCGTATACTTTTAAAGCTGTGTGCTATTTTTAGGAGCGTTTTGTTTTTTCCGCATACTTGTTTTCCTGTCGCCATTCTGTCCTTATTCTGTTTTATTTTGCTTTAATTTCTACAGCTTATTTTGGCTTTTTTCTTTTCTCTTTATATTCCAGCTTTTATTTTACTTAAACCGTCTTAAAATTTACTTTAATCCCTTTTGTTTTCTCTCTACTAATTTGTAATTGTTAACCTAATACTATAAATAATTTTTTGTTTTATAATTACTTTTTGTAAAGGTACTTCAGCAGTAAATTTACTGTTTTCAATTTGCTACAAGAACTGAACCCATTTGGTTTTAAAGTAATTGTTTATTTTGTTACCACATCTTTTCCAAAGATACTGTTTTAGTTCCTTCATTTAGTTTACAATTTGTATTATTTTGTTTTGTAATACGCAATGTACTTTAATAAAGGCAGGTAACTTGCTGTTTTATAAAGATGAAAATTTTATTATGCCTGTTTCACTGGTCTCACCCTTACTTTTAAATTTACAACGTTTTGTTAATTGGCGGCTTTTGGGGAAAAGTCCATCTATATTAACAATGCAAGGTAATACTAAAGAGGATTTGTTCCATATTCAGTTGTGATGCTTCTTTATTTCTTAGATATTTTGTTTAGTGATTGAATTTTGGAAAAACTGTTTTTAAACTAATTTCCCTAAAATCTAACTTATGAGAAGCGGTAAATTTTTGGTTGGTTCCCCTGTTGAGATTTGGCTTGTGGTGCTTCATCGTACATGGGAGTTCACCCTTTCCTTAGCTTATTTAATATTACCTTTTGTTGTGATTTAAGTATAACCGATAATTTAGTTAATGTCAATAGTTTTTTTCAACAATTCAATAAAAAAATATTAAAATAACTGTAAAATTACAGAACATCATTGACTTTAGCCTAAGAATGCTTTAAGATATGCTTAGGTTATTTGGAAGGAGTGAACAGCATGGCAAACGAATATGGGAACGATATCCTTACTTTAGAGGATGAAACCGGTGCGGAACATTCCTTCGAGGTTTTAGACGCTATTGATACCGGCGAAAACCGTTACCTCGCCCTTACCCCGGTTTTTGACGGCCCAGAGGAACTGCTGGAGGACAGCGGCGACTTGGTCATTGTAAAGGTAATTACGGATGAAAACGGCGAAGAGATTTTGGTTACCATTGATAATGAGGAAGAAATGGATGAAGTGGCCGATATCTTTATGGAACGCTTGGAACAGGATTACGACATTGTTGTGGAAGGCAACGAGGAATAATCCGCCGTTAAACTTCATATAATGAAATTGTGCCGGCAACGGCACCATGGAATTCCTGCTGTGTTCGAGGAAGTATGGTTTTTATAATCCAACACTTTAACTTTGGGAGCAGCGGCTCCTGCGGCGAATTGCAGACCTCCCGCCCTTAAGCGGACGAAGGGAGCATGAAACCCCAGGGCGCACACCCACCTGTCGTAAGACGGGTTTTAAAGCGCCATACCACGGCACCGCGGGATTCCTTTTTTGTATTTCCGCCCCTAGGGGGCAAAAACAATAAAAATTCCACCTGTTTTCAGGTGTGGATTTTATAAATTGGAAGTTTTCAGCTGGAGGGAAGGATAGGCTGGTCAAACACACAACGGGCCGAGATACAGTATTTCTGCACCAGCACCCGCAACCGGACGCCAAGGTTCCTATGCGGCTGTACCCTCAAGCTCCAGCTTGGTTTTATCCTTACTATCTTTGCCAGCTATCAAATTACAGAATTCCAGCTTGCGGACATTAAAGCGTTTTACAAGTTGCTCCATACGCCCCATTTCGGGCCGGACCAGCTGCGGACCCCCTCCCCCTCCCGCGTTGCCAAGGCTTTGGAACAGTTGGATGGGGATTGCCATTACCAAACACGTTCGCTGTTTGGGGGAGGCGCGCTATCAAATCACCGAGGTCAGCCCCCGCTATATAAGCGATTATCAAAACGAGCTGAACTACGGCTATGAAAAAGGATACGTCCAATATTTTAGTGCCAATCCTGTTTTGTAATTTTCCCCCGGCAAGGGGTGGAATTGCAGGGCATTTCAGTGAGAAGGACACAAAAG
Organism: uncultured Oscillospiraceae bacterium; assembly: GCA_910578755.1. Lineage (GTDB taxonomy): Bacteria > Bacillota > Clostridia > Oscillospirales > Ruminococcaceae > Negativibacillus. The sequence continues at coordinate 6,110 of CAJTSZ010000015.1, forward strand.
CAAGTTGGGAGTTTATAAAATAAAGCAGTGTCGGGCGTTGCCCGCCTGCTGCCCCGGCCCTTGGGTTGGGGGCTTTTTTATTTGTTTGGAGGGAAAAGCATGGAATGGTTGCTGCGCACACAGGCACTTTTTGGGGAAGAAACGGTGAAAAGGCTGCAAAACGCCACGGTTGCGGTGTTGGGCCTGGGCGGCGTTGGGGGCTCGGCGGCAGAGGCCCTGTGCCGCATGGGAGTAGGTACCTTAATACTGGTGGATAAGGATACGGTGGATGTTACCAACCTAAACCGGCAGCTTTTGGCTACCACCGCCAGCGTGGGCGTGGATAAGGTGGAGGCGGCCCGGCAAAGGCTGCTTTCCATTAACCCCAAGGTGAACCTTGTATTAAAAAAGGAGTTTTACCTGCCTCAACAGTCGGACTTTTTGTACCAGTACAGCCCGGATTTGGTTTTGGACGCAATAGACACTGTTACAGCCAAGCTGCACCTGGCACAAACCTGTATGGAAAAACAGATTCCCTTTGTTATGTGTTTGGGAACAGGGAACCGCAAGGACCCTTCCCTGCTGCGGTGGGGCAATATCAGCCAAACGGCTGGCAGCGGCTGCCCGTTGGCCAGGGTAATGCGCCGGGAATTAAAAAAGCGGGGTGTGGAAAAGCAGATGGTGGTTTATTCCGTGGAGGAGGCGGCAAAAACCACGGTAGGCCAGGAGGAAAACGGACGCCACAGCCCGGCAAGCTGCGCCTTTGTGCCGCCTGCCGCCGGCTGCCTTTTGGCCAGCGTAGGCCTCCGGCTGCTGTTGGGGGAAATTGAACTGTAAAATAAAATATGTATAAAACAAAGCCTTTTTGGGACAATAACCCAAAAGGGCTTTTTTGCAGGCAGCCAAAAAATTCCTAAAAGATGGGGATAAATACCCGCAGTGCTTGGGAATAGAAAGCCCTAAAAATCACATAAATGTGTGAAAACCTCACAAAACCTCACAAAAGGGCCGCAGTATGGGGTTGCAGGGGCAGGAATTGGCCCCCAATTTTGTGAAAACGCTAAAAGGCACCAATTTCCTTGTAAAATACCTTACAGTAAAGTTCCACTGTAAGGTTTGAAGCAGGGGTGTGGGTCTGGAAGCCCCAAAGAAAGGAAGGATATTTTTATGCAGGCGATTGCTGCCGGAATGCTGGCCGGCTTTTTAAACGGGCTGTTGGGGGCCGGCGGGGGGATTTTGGCGGTGGCATTATTGAGCCGCAGCGGCCTGGCCCGCAAGGAGGCCCATGCCACAGCTTTAGCCCTTATGCTTCCCTTAACAGTTATTAGCCTGGTGGTGTACCAGCTCCATGGAAACTTGCCCTTAAAGCAGGTGTGGCCCTTTTTGTTCCCGGCCCTGCTGGGGGCGTTGGCAGGGGCGTGGCTGCTGAAAAAAACCCCCTTGTTGTGGGTACGGCTTTTGTTTGGGCTTTTGGTGCTTTATTCGGCAGTAAGAATGCTATTGCAGTAAAAAGGAGAAAGGGGGCGCAGAGCTTTGGAGTTTAATTTTATTTCGGCAGCAGCAGTGTTTCTTTCCTCCTTGGTTGGCGGCATGGGGTTGGGGGGAGGGACCGTATTGCTGCTGTACCTTACCCTGTTTACCCAGGTACCACAGCACATGGCCCAGGCAATTAACCTGCTGCTTTTTTTGCCGGCGGCTGCGGCTGCGCTGGTAGTACATTGGAAAAACCATTTAGTAAAACCAGGCATTTTAAAGGTGTGCCTGCCGGCAGGAATTGGGGGCGGCATTTTGGGCAGCTTAATTGGCAACCGGATGCAGTCCGAAACCCTGCAAAAGCTGTTTGCTGTTTTTTTGCTGGTTATTGCGGTAAAGGAGCTTTACGGGGCATGGCAGCTTTATAAAGCTGGAAAAATAGAGAAAAACCAATCAAAGAAAAATAAGACAGCATAAATAAGAAAGAAATGGTGCAAAATACACTTAGAAGCCGCCCTTGGCAGCGGCTTTGCTTACAGGGCGGCGGCCCTGGCCCTTATCAATTTTCCTTCGCGGGTAAGGGCAAGGCGGTATTTTCTTCATCTTGTGCCGGCGCGAAGCGGCGGAAATGGAGTTTGCATTTATGAGTAATCAATCAAAGGGAAAATTCAGTTCGTTTATTATGGGGAAAGGCTTTTACATTGCGCTGGCAATTTGCCTTGCCGGGGCGGGGACAGCAGCCTGGGTTACGGTAAACAGTACAATGGACAGCATTCAGTCAGCCCCTTTCCAGGAAGCTCCACAGGCGGCCCCAGGGCAGGAAACCCCAGGTTCCCAGCTGCAGCAGGTAACAGAAGAAAAGCAGCAGCCCGTCCCGCAGCCCAAAACGGAAACCCAGCAGGTGGAGCAGAAAACCGAAGACGTGAAAAAGGATTTGACGCCCTCTGCACAGGAGCCCTCCTCTTCTTTGACGCAGCAGTCCTCCTCTGTGGAATCCGAACCATCCAAAGAAGCTGCGGCGCAATCCGAACAGCCCATAGCGCAGGAAAAATCCTACGTTTTGCCAATCAACTCAAAGGTAATGGCGCCCTTTAGCGGGGACACCCTGGTGGAAAACGTGACCATGAAGGATTGGCGCACCCACAATGGCATTGATATTCAGGCAGAACTGGGCACGGATGTGCTGTCCGCCTGCAACGGTAAGGTCACCAACATTAAAAACGACCCTTTGTGGGGCACCGTAGTGGAAATAGTTGGGGATGACGGCACAGAGCTTACCTACTGCGGATTTAACGAAAAATTAAACGTAAAAGTAAACGATTATGTGAACACCGGGGATAAATTAGGCGTTCTTGGTGAGATACCCTGTGAAATTTCCTTGGAGCCCCACCTGCATTTTGCTGTAAAGCAGGACGGCGCCTTTGTAGACCCTGTATCCTTGATAAAACAGTAACCCTCTTAACAGCAATCAGGCCCCCTGTTCCATAGGAACAGGGGGCCTGATTGCTGTTGGCTTAGAGCTACTTCCAACGGTGGGGAAGCAGCTGTTCCAGGGAATAGACGCCGTCCTCCAAAAGGACCTGGCAGGAGCCGTTTTCCTCATGAAGCTGGCAGAGGAATTCCCGGCAGCGCCCACAGGGGGGGATGATGCTTTTATCCTCGTAAATGGCAATGAGTTTTACTATGCGGTGTTCACCGGCGGTTACCATAGCGGCAGCCGCGGCGTGTTCTGCACAAAACCCCATGGAACAGGGGGTGTCAATGCACACGCCGGTGTATATGTTGCCCTTTGGCGTTAAAATGGCGGCGGCAACGGAACCGGCATAAGAATCCCTGGAAAGCTGGCGGGGGTTCAGGACAGCTGCGGCGGCCTGGTACAGGGGGAGAAAACCTGCGGGGACCATACTACAAAACCTCCTTGTGTTAAAGCAACCATAAAACAGGACAGGCTGCAACAAAAGGCAGCTGTTTTGGCTGCAACAAAAAGGCAGCTATTTTGGCTGCAACAAAAAGGCAGCTATTTTGGCTGCAACAAAAAGGCAGCTATTTTGGCTGCCTTTTTGGGGGGGAATTACTTCAGTTCAATGGTGTAGGTAAATTTATATTCCTGCTGCAAGGCTTTGACCTTGTCCTCATTATCTTCAATGAAGGTAGGGGTATAAACAGATTTGCCTTCCTTTTCGTAATCGGTTAAAATTTGCTGTAATTTTTCCCAACATTCCTGGTGGCGGGCTTCCTCTGGTTCTTCAATGGAAATGACAAATTCACGATGTTTTGGGATACGTACTTTCATTTTAAGTCGTCCTTTCTGTATGCGGATTAACAGCTTTTATTTAGTAATATTAGCATATTACGGCCTTTCCTGCAAGGTATTATTCCGCGGGGTATACGCAAGCCTTACAGCGGGGTACTGCTGTAAGTTAGCAAGTTGGGCATGGCCCAACTTGTGCGCCCCATTCTTTTGAAAGTGTGTGGGCACTTCCAAGTTTGTGCTGCTGGGCCTGTACGGCCCAGACCCCGCGTCCTTATAGGGGCCCTCCGGCCCCTAAAACCCCCGGCCATATTTCTTTTGACATCAAAAGAAATATGGAAAAGAAAAATGCCGGGGTTTCACCCCTGGCCCCCAAAATTTGACGGTGCCACTCAATAAAAGGCGGCAACCGGTGTTTGGGGAGTGTTTCATTATAAATGGCCCCATGCTTTGCATGGTCATTGGCCATGTTACAAAGAACACTCCCCTGCACAACGGTTGGTCCCCCAAAAGGAAAGGGGGACTACCCGCTTAGTAGCCCTGCCTTCGCAGGGCATTACTGAATTTTGGGGCTCTAACGGTTAGAGGCCACAGTCCAGAAGTTAGCACAGCGGGTAGCCCGACCATACCTTGGGGAGGGCTTGGCCTTGCGAAGCCTTGTTTTCCTTATACCATGTTATGTGTGAACGCACAACACATTGTACTATAAAACAAGGCAAGCATGGCAAACAGCCGCTTATTGAGAGACACTGTCGAATTTGGGGTTCAGGGGTGAACCCACAAGTTCGCGAAGCGAACTTGCTGCCAATTCAGCGGGAATACCCGCTGAATTGCTGTTTCTTCCCCCTTTCTTTTCACACAAAAGAAAGGGGCGGGGTTTGGGCCGCGGAGGCCCAGTAGTAGGGGCTTAGAAGTGGCTGAACACTTTCAAAAAGCCTCCAAACTTACAGCGGTACACCGCTGTAAGTTTGGGCCCCTAACGAGGAAGCATAAAGCAAAAAAACCGCACAAAAATAAAGGGAGCCTACAGGGCTCCCCTTATTTTTTAATTTGGCTTTGTTAAACTTGTATCCCATGGTTTTGCAGCTGGCTTGCAAACCTGCTTTTGGCCCCGGCCAGCCGGGAACGGGCGGCAGAATCCGAAATTTTAAGCAGGCTGCCCATTTCCTGGCTGCTAAAGCCCATGTTTTTTAGGGCTAAAATTTCCCTGTCCCGCACTTTTAGCTGGCCAAAGGCCGCCTGCACTGCCAGCTGGTCTACATTAGTGTTTTCCAAAACAATGGCGGGGCTGTCCGCTTCCTCTAAAAATTCAAAGGATTGGGGCAGGTGCTTGCTCCAGCGGTAATAATCGTTTTTTACATTTACCGCCGCCCGGAACACCCAGGCCTTCCAGCTTTTGGGGCAAAAGCCGGGGTGGGCCAGCTGGTATATCCACAGCTTTAAAAAGGTTTGCTGGGTTAAATCCTCCCCATTGCCCGCGCCAAAGCACATGGTAAAATAACCTGTTACCGCCGCCGAGTAGGACTGGAACAGATGGTCGAACCAAACATCCAGGTCCTGGGTGCTGTTAATCGTCATCTTCTTCGTCCCATTCCTGCATATCCCTTACTTTAACGCCTTCTTCCGCCATGGAATTCAGCTTAATATAGGCGGAAATTTCGTTATTGCAGACTATTTTTTCCTTGGAAAAGAAAAATGGTTTTTTCGCCTTCAGCAGATCCATTGACACATCGGGGGCAAAGATAATCTTTCCTTCAGATAAAATCAGCATTTTTTCTTCCATCAGCTCCAGCATATCCTTGTCGACTACGATTTTGCTTTCATACTGGCGTACTTCTTCAAAGTCCGCATAGCTTTGGATGCCGTTTAGCGCCAGCATATTGATTTTGCAATCATTCCTTAGTGATTTATGGAAAATGGCCGAACCATTGCACATGATGCTGCCCTCTGTTTCCGGGGCGATTTTATGAATTGCCGCGGTGCCGTTGCAGATAACAAGTCCGCCGCTGCTAAAATCCTTGGCCGAAATTTCACAGGAGCCGTTGCGCTGCGCGATTGGAGCGTCCTTTTCCAAATAAATTGTGGCAGCTACATTTTTCACTGGGATTTTTGTAAGGGCTACAGAAAGCTCTGGGGAGGGGTTTTTAGGGTAAACCAGCACTGCTATATTGGTAATGCTTTCAATTTCCGCCGCGCTTTCCAGTGTAACGTTCCTAAGGTCGCATATTGCCATATTTTTGTATTCTGTCATAACAATTCTCCTTTTTTATTACTGTTTGGTGGGTGGATTTGTTTTGCTTTGCAAAGCGGCCGCCATTATCCTTTACTGCTTATGTTTAAAGGATGATTGGCGTTTTCATTAAGTAAGACGTTGGCAGGTTTTGTTTTGTCCAGGTTTTTTAAAAATTTTTCAAAAAAATATGGAAAAATTTATTAAGGCCGCGCAAAGCCTTTAAAAAGCAAGGGGATTGGGCGTTATACCCAATCCCCTTAAATTACATATCTTTGGAATGGAATGTGGTGATGCCTGTTTGCAAAACATCAATACAAAGGCGGTACAGCCGATGGTACTCTTCATTGTTTTGGCAGCGGCTGCAAAAGCGCTGTAAAACATTGGGGACAGCCATAGCCAGGCCCAGCATAAGGTGTTTGGCTTCCCTTACGGCGGGGTCTACCTCCTCGGAGTCAAAAATGCTGTAGTCGTACAGGGCCATGTACTTACCGCCGATAATGTTTTCAAAACTCCAGTCCCGTTTAATCTCCTGGGGGGCCTTGTTAAAGTTATCGACAAATATGGCCTGGTAGTTTTGTAAGCGGTTGCGGGTTTCATCAAAAATGGCGGTGCCTATGCGGTTTTTTCCCTCATCAAAAAGGTCCAGCTTTTTGCCGCTTTTGTCTGATTCCTCCAAAAGGCCGTCCATATAATAACAAAGGATGTGAAAGTACAAGTCTTTTTTATCTTCAAAATATTGGTAAAAACTGCCCGTAGGGATGTCAAGGCATTTAATTAAGTGGTTGATGCTAATATCTTGGTAGGGGGCCTGGGCAAATTCCTCTATAGCTGTTTTAATAATTCGTTCTCGTTTTTCTTTGGGAAGGTTAAAAAAGGTATTTTTAGGCATAATGGGTCGTCCTTTCTGTTATTGCTTTAACAATATTCATAAAATCCTTTTAAAGTTTATACCATATTTAGATGTAAGTCAAATTATAATGTTGAAAACTTTAAAATTTTGTATATTTTTATTGACAAACCAATAATATATTGATATAGTAAGTTAAACAACAAAATATGAATATATTCATATCGGCAAATTGTGTTCTGACAATAAAGGAGGGATGGGGATGTTTATTTTAAAAAACGGGGTTGTTTGGGATGGCCTGAACCACGACCCAGTGAAGGCGGATATTCTTGTGGAGAATGGCAAAATTGCCAAAATAGCAAGCGATATTGAATGCAGCCAGGCCAAGGTAGTTCCTGTTGACGGTTGTATGGTTTTGCCCGGCTTTATTGATTCCTTAAACGTTTACGGCTGCCGCGGCCCAGGCTGGGGGGTAAACGACATTGCAGAAAGCACCGACCCGGTTTTGCCCCAAATGAACGCGGTGTTTGCCTTTGACCAGGACGGGATGAATTTTCAGGAGATTTACCGTTACGGCGTAACGGCAAGCGGTATTTCCCCAATGCCGAACAATGTTTTGGCAGGCAAGGCAGCTGTATTTTATTCCTATGGCCGCCACCCTTATGAAATGCTTTTGAAAGAGGAAGCGGCGCAAGTAGCCTCGGTAAGCGGGGCGGCTAAAAAATTGTATGGACCCCAAAATAAAATGCCCATGACCCGTATGGGCAGCTTCTCCCTTTTAAAAGAAGCCTTTACAAAGGCCCAGCAGTACAATAAGGAAAAAGAGTATGAGCCTAAGGCCGAGGCCCTAATTCCTGTTTTGCAGGGGCAGACCCCACTGTTTGTAAACTGCGCCACAAAGCCGGAAATGAAGGGGATTTTGCATATGCTGCAAGACTTCCCTCAGGTGAAACCGGTTTTAACCGGGGCCTTTTGCCTGGATACCTCCTTTGAGGAGGTTGCAGCCGGGCAGGTTCCCGTTATTTTGGGGGACTTAACCGACGCCTTTTCCCCTTACGGTGAAATGGTAGATTTTGCAGCGGTAAAAGAGCTGTTGGCTAAAGGGGCGGTAATTGCTTGTTCCTCCTGCGGGGACCGCAGCGCTTCGGGCAAGGAGTCCCTGCTGTGGAACGAACGGTATTCAGTGGTACAAGCATGGCATAGAGGCAAACCAGGTGCTTCGGGCAATGACGTCCACTCCAGCGCGGCTGTTGGGTGTGGACAGGCTTACAGGCTCCTTGGAGGTTGGGAAAAATGCCGACATGGTGGTTTGGACCCATAACCCCATTTGCAGCTACCGCGCAGCAGTGAAAGCCGCTTATATTAAGGGGGAAAATATATTGGAAAAGGAGAGATATGCTTCATGCTGGTAATTAAAAACGCGCGGATTTTTACTTCTGCCGGTCAGGTTTATCCGTGTGGGGATATCTTGATAGAAGGGCAGAAAATTTGCCAGGTAGGCCAGGGGATTACGGTTCCCCAAGGGGCCCAGGTGATTGACGCCGCCGGATTAACGGCCATTCCTGGCATTGTAGACGCCCACAGCCACATTGGCACCTTTGGCCCAGGGGGCGAACAGGACGCCAACGAAATGACCCGCAACGCCACCCCGGAGGTGGAGGTGCTGTACAGTATTGATACGGAATCCAAAATGTTTCACCGGGCGTTAAAGGCAGGCATTACCACCTCGGCCATTGCTCCCGGCAGCGGCAACGTCATTGGCGGCATGGTGTGCGCGGTAAAATCCTGGGGAAAATCCATTGAAGATATGTGCATTAAAAACCCCATTGCCCTAAAAGCTGCCTTGGGCGGCAACCCCAAGGGGGTATACGGCAAAAGGAACCAGATGCCCATGACCCGTATGGGTATTGCAGAGGTGCTCCGTGAAAACTACATAAAAGCCCAGGGATACTTGGCCAAAAAAGAGAAGGGTGAGGAAACAGCCTTTAACCAGGGCCTGGAAAACATTTGCCGGGTGCTGAAAAGGGAAATTCCCATGAAGGTGCATTGCGAGCAGTTTGATATGCTTACTACCATACGCATTGCCGATGAATTTAACGTAGAATTTACCCTGGACCATGCCTGGGGCGCCAGCGACTACTACGACGATATTGCCAACGCCAAAAACCTGCGGGGCGTTATTTTTGGCCCCATAGGGGTTTACCTTACCCCGGGGGAATGCGGCAAGGTGGATATTGACAGCCTGCTGGAGCTGGACCGCCGGGGCGTGTGCTGCTCTATTATGACAGACGGCCCGGTAATGAACCCGGATTTAATTGTAAGCCAGGCAGGGGAGTTGGTCCGCTTTGGTATGGGGCAGGAAAAGGCCATTGAAATGATTACCATTAACGGCGCAAAAATAATTGGCCTTCAGGAACGCATTGGTTCCATTGAACCGGGCAAGGACGCGGACATTGTGCTGTTTTGGGGGAGCCCCGCGGTGGATACCAACGCAAGGGCCGTATATACCATTGTTAACGGCCAAATTGCCTACAAGGAATAACTGCTTTTGCGGCGTAGCCGCAAAAAAGGTGGTTGGCAAAGCCAACCACCTATGGGACCTATTGGCCTGCCTTCCTTGGCAGGAAGGCAAAAGTAAACTGCATTAGACATATGGGGAAACATGTTCTAAGCGGGCAGCGGGCTGTGTAAATGAAGGATACCAAGGATTTACACAGCCCAGGGCTGCCCAGGAAGCGAATATATTCGTTAAAGATGCCCCGTGAAAATTCCCAACAGCTTAGGGTTGGGGTATATAAATATTCCAAGGGGAATATAATATCCGTAAAAATAGGCAAGCCTTTCTTTCCTTTTTACTGAAAAGGAAAAGGGGAAGAAAATAAAACCAATACAAGGAGGAAGAAAAATGAAAAAAACCAGGTTAATTGCATTAGTACTAGCTGGTATGATGGCGCTTTCCGCCTGCGGCACCCCAAGTAACCCCGGCAGCAGCACGGCAGAAAACCCAACGCCGGAAAAAACACCAACGGAGGATACCACCAAGGACAATGTAACAGAGGCTGAGTACACCGGCCCCAAGGATTACCGCGGCTGGACCACTTCCATGGCAACCTTTAACCCGCAAATGTACACCAACTCCAAAACCTTTATGAACCTTGGCACCTTGGTAGCTATGGTGGCGAATAAGGACGGGAAAAATACGTTGGAATTTGTTCCCCACCATGCCGCAGAGCTGCCAACCTCTTCTGACGGCGGCACCACCTGGAACATTAAAATCCGCGAAGGCTTAAAATGGAACGACGGTACCCCCATTGACGCCAAAACCTATGAGTACACCATGAGAATGCTTGTAGACCCCAAACTGATCAACAAAAACGCGGCTTATATGTTTGATACCTGCATTGTTAAAAACGCAAAAGAGTACTTTAGCGGCCAGTGCGCTTGGGAAGATGTAGGCGTTAAGCTGATTAACGACTACGAACTGGAAATTACCCTCCAGTACCCGGCCACCGAACTGGACTTCTATACCTCTATTTGCAGCCTGATTTGGCCAATCCAGGAGGAAATGTACGAAAAATGCATGAACGCCGACCGCACCAGCACAACCTACGGCACCTCCTTGGAAACAACACCTTCCGCCGGTATGTTCACCTTAACAGAATGGATTACCGACGGCCACGATAAGTTTGTACGCAACGACGACGACCCGCTGGTAAAAGAAGGCTATATAAAGCTGGACAGCATGACCAGAAGATACATTAAGGAAAACGCTACCCGCGCCGAAATGTTCTTTAAAAACGAGCTGGATAACCACTCCCTGCTGGGCGACGACTACATCCAGTACCGCAACGACCCCCGCGCTTATGTAACCCTTTCCCCTAACGTATGGGGCTACTTTGTAAACGGCGCTTCCAAAAACCCAATTATGCAGAACAAGGACTTTAGAAACGCCTTGTACTTTGCAACGCCTCGGGAATCCATTGCACAGGACGTTTACAAGCTGTACCCACCGGCGCCTTACATTGTAGCTTCCGGTATTTATGTAGGCGACCCGATTAACGGCGGCGAATACTACCGTGATACCGCGGAAGGCAAAGCCATTACCGAAAAATACGCAACCAACCCGGAAAAAGCAAAAGAATTGTTTGATAAAGCCTACGAAGCCAACGGCAGCACCCCTGTAAGCATTGAGTACATTTACTTTGAGGGCCAGGAGGAGCAGAAACGCCAGGCAGAAATTTTGCAGGAAACCTTTGAAAACCTCTTTGGCAAGGACCGCTTTACTATGACCTTGCGGGCTATGCCGCCGTCCTCCGCTTACGATGTATACAGAAGCGGCGAGTACGACCTGGGCCTGGGCGTTCGTTTGGCCAACGTGTTTAACCCATGGGCTACCATGAATGTTTGGACAACAGGCTACGCAGACAAGTATATTACCGGCTTTGAAAGCGAAGAATTTGATAAATTGCAGTTTGACTGCGTTTACGGCGACCTGGTTAACGATGTGGACGGCAAAGTAAAAGCTTTGGCCCGCATGGAAGAACTGCTGCTGGATTACGGCGCATTTGTTCCCGTTATGCAGAACGACAACGTTGTTATGTACAGCGACCGCATTACTTTGGCCACCCAGGAATACCTGCCATTTGTAGGCTATGCCGGCAGCCAGTCAGACATTACAGCACCGTAAGTTTAGTAAAAGGGATGATACCGCACATTACCGTGCGGTATCGTTCTAATAATACCATCAATTGACAAGGGACAATACGGTTTTTGGGGGCTAAAATTGCCGCTGACATCGTTGTTCTCGTTGCTGGGCGCCAGCCCAGCTGCCTCGTCCGCCTTGTCAGCAACAATTTTCTCTCCCGAAAAACCCCTTCGGACCTGCCAGCGAGCAGGCTTTGGGGCTGGCAAGGTCGCAGGCTTAGGACGCTGGCAGGCGTGTTTCCCCTTGTTAATCGATGGTAGGCGGAAAGGAGAATCGTTTTGCTCAAATACATATTAAAGCGTATTTTAGCCATGGCAATTACGCTGTTTATTATTATCAGCCTGAGCTTCTTTGCCATTCGCCTGATACCCGGCGATGTTGCGGGGGAAAACGCAGCCCCTGAAATTAAGGCAGCCATGGAGGCCAGGTACCACCTGGATAAACCATTGGGAGAGCAGTATGCAATTTTTATAAAAAACTTCCTTTCCTTTAATTTTGGTGAATCTATGACGCTGTACCCAAGGCGCCCGGTGTTTACAATTATTAAGGATAAAATTCCCCTGACGCTGATGCTGAACATCTTTTCCCTGGTGCTTACCGTGCCGGTGGGCCTGGCCTGCGGCATTATAGCGGCCCTTAGGAAAAATACAATGGTGGACCACGCCATTTCGGCCATGGTTGTTTTTAATGTATCGGTACCGGCCTTTGTGTTTGCGTCCCTATTGCAGTATATTTTTGCGTACAAGCTGGAATGGTTCCCCTTCCTGCTGAATTTGGACCCGCAGTTTTCTTTTTCCAAATTTGCTTCCATGATACTGCCGATTTTAGCCCTTTCCTTTGGCGGTATTGCAACCATTACCCGGTATATGCGGGCGGAGCTGTTTGAAGCTTTAAATTCCGAGTATATGCTCCTTTCCAAATCGAAGGGCCTTTCCAAGATGCAGTCCACCCTGCGCCACGCCCTGCGCAATTCCTTTATCCCGCTGTGCAACGTGATTATTCCCATGTTTATGGGGCTGCTGGGCGGTTCCATGGTTGTGGAAAATATTTTTGGCATACCGGGAATTGGCTCCTTAACGGCGGCGTCCATTCAAACCTCGGACCACTACCTTACCATTGCGGTACTGTTTTTCTATTCCATTATAGGCCTTACCTCAATGCTGCTGGTGGACCTTTCCTACGGTATTGTGGACCCAAGAATACGAATTGGAGGAGGGAAGGTTCGTGAGTAAAAAACAATTAAAGCTGGAAGTTCCTCCAATGCTGGACGCAGAAAAAATTGCCCGGGAGCATATTGAGCCGGAGCTGTTTGAGCAGGTGGCCGGCGAGAAAATTTTTGACCAGAATATGGAAGGCGAGGCCATTGGCTTTTTTAAGGACGCGTACCTGCGCTTTAAAAAGAACAAGGCGGCCATTGGCGCGGCGTGGCTTATTCTCTTTATTATACTTATGTCCATTTTTGCGCCCATGCTTAGCCCTTACCACTTCCGCGAGCAGCACACCAGCTTTGGCACCATGCCCCCGCGTATTCCTGTGCTTGAAAATTTCGGCATTGCCAACGGCTGCGTTACTATGGACCTTTTTGCCGCCGACTTAGAGGAATTTGGCGACGCGGTAAAGGAAGTGAAACGCGAATACATTTGGAACTACAAGGGCAAGGAAATTAAAAAGGTAATAGCGGAAATTGATATGTACGAATATAAGGACGCCAAGGAGCATTACTTTGTTTTTGGTACCGACAACATTGGCCGCGACCTGTTTGTGCGCCTGTGGCGCGGCGCCCGTATTTCTTTGCTGATTGGGTTTATTTCGGTTATTATCAACTGCTTTATTGGCGTTACCTACGGTTCCATTTCGGGATATTACGGCGGCAAGGTGGATATGGTTATGCAGCGCTTTACAGAAATTTTAGGCGGCATACCCTTCCTTGTTATGTCTATTCTGTTTATAATGGTTTTGGGCGCCGGCGTTTCGTCCTTTATTTTGGTGCTGATTATTACCGGCTGGATTGGCATGAGCCGGATGATCCGCGCCCAGTTCTACCGTTATAAGGATTACGAATACGTTATGGCCTCCCGTACTATGGGCGCCAAGGACAGGACCCTTATTTTCCGCCATATTTTGCCAAACGCCATTGGCCCAATTATTACCCAGGCTACCTTTGCGGTGCCTTCGGCCATTTTTTCCGAGTCCTTCCTTTCCTACTTAGGGTTGGGTATTCAGGCCCCGGAACCTTCTATTGGCGTTTTGCTGGCGGAAGGGCAAAAGGTGCTTACCAGCAGCCCCCACCTTACTTTGTTCCCGGCGCTGGTTGTTTCTGCCCTTATGCTGGCCTTTAATATGTTTGGCAACGGCTTAAGGGACGCGTTTGACCCAAGAATGAGAGGGCTTTAAGAAAAAAGGAGGATAACAATGGCAACAATTAATCAATACTTCACCATAGGCTCCTGTTCTTCCGCAAGGTGGTTGGATGAGGAAAGCTTTGTTTATCTCAGCAATAAAAGCGGTGTAAACCAAATTTGGCAAAAATCCTTAGTAACTGGGGAAGACGTTCAAAAAACCTTTTTTAACGAGCGTGTGTGGAGCCTTTCTGTAAACCAGGGCAATGTGTTTTTCACCATGGACCTGGGCGGCAACGAGCAGGAGCAAATCCACATTTTGCCCGCAGGGGAAAAGGAAGCTAAAAACTTAACGGATAACAACGCGGCCCGCCACCAGTTCGGCGGCGTAAAGCCCGACGGCAAAACCGTTGTTTTTGCCTGCAACGCCCGTAACCCCAAAAACTTTGACCTTTGCCAGATGGACGCCGAAACCGGCAAGCAGGAAATTTTGCTGGAAAATACGGACAGCTACAACACCCCGGCGGCCCTTTCCCCCAACGGCAGGTATTTGCTGTACAACAAGATGAAGGGGCAGTCCGACAACTGCCTGTGGATTTTGGATACAGAGGAGCGCACCGCCGAAAATATTGACAGCGCTCCCGGTTACGCCCAGTATACCAACCCAGCCTGGAAAAAGGACAGCAGCGGTTTTTACTTCCTTACGGATAAGGACAGCGAATTTAAGTACCTGGCCTATTACGATACAGCCAGCCATACCATTACCCCAATTTACAAGGAAAACTGGGACTTGGAGGATTTGGCCTTAAGCTATGATGATAAATACCTTTCCATTAAAATTAACCGGGACGGCTACAGCGCTTTGGAGATTTACAACACCCACACCAAAGCCTTTGAAAACGTGCCTGCCCTGCCCAAAGGCGTAATGGCCTACTATGGCAGCAGCTGGGCGCCCCAAAGCCACCGTTTGCTGGTGACATTGACCAGCGGACAGCGCCCGGCCGATGTTTGGATGCTGGATGTGGACGGCGACAAGGTAGAGCGCGTCACCTTTACCCAGCTGGATGGCATTGAAAAGGACAGCCTGGTGGAGCCGGAGCTGCACCACTTTAAATCCTTTGACGGGCTTACCGTACCTTACTGGCTGTACAGGGGCCAGGGCAAAAACGCCCGCAGCGTTGTAATAGAAGTACACGGCGGCCCGGAAGGCCAGGAACGCCCCATGTTTTCCCCGTTGCTTCAGTACTTAGTAAGCCAGGGCTTGACTGTGGTGGCGCCCAACGTGAGGGGTTCCACCGGCTACGGTAAAACCTACCACCACCTGGACGATGTGGAAAAACGATTGGACAGTGTTCACGACGCTGCCTGCCTGGCGGAGCATTTAGTGGAAGCCGGCATTGCGGATAGGGACAAAATTGCCGTTATGGGCGCAAGCTACGGCGGATACATGACCCTTTCCTGCATTACCCGCTACCCGGAACTGTGGGCCGCCGGGGTAGATACTGTTGGTATGTCCAACCTGGAGACCTTCCTGGAGAACACCGCCGATTACCGCCGCGCCCACCGGGAAAGCGAGTACGGCAGCCTGGAACACCACCGGGATATTTTGCGGGATGTTTCTCCCATTCATAAAGTAGACCAAATTACAGCGGCTTTAATGGTAGTACACGGCGCCAACGACCCCCGTGTGCCTGTTGGTGAAGCAGAGCAGATTGTAAAAAGCCTGCGGGACAGAAACGTGCCGGTGGAATACCTGCTGTATACCGATGAGGGCCATGGTATTAGCAAGCGCAAAAACCAGTTTGACTGCTACCCAAAAGTAGCTGCGTTTTTGAAAAAGCATCTCAAGGCCGAGTAACCCCCAAAGGAGGAAATCGCTTTGGAAAAAATACTTGAAGTAAAGGACCTGCACATCCACTTTAATGCCTTTGCAGGGGCAGTTAAGGCCATACGGGGCGTAAACTTCCACCTGAAAAAGGGGGAAACCCTGGCCATTGTGGGGGAATCTGGTTCAGGCAAATCGGTTACAACAAAGGCTGTTACACGTATTTTGCCGGAAAACGCAGTAATAGACAGCGGCGAAATTACATACAAGGGCCAGGACATTTTAAATTTAGACGAAAAGGAGTTTACCAAAATCCGCGGCAATGAAATCAGCCTGATTTTCCAGGACCCTCTTTCCGCCCTGGACCCGGTTATGAAAATTGGCAAGCAGATTATGGAAACCCTGATTCTAAAACAAAAAATGCCGAAAAGAGAAGCGGAAAAGCGGGCCCTGGAGCTGATGAAGGCGGTGGGTATTCCCAACGCGGAAAAACGATTTAATGAATATCCGTTCCAGTTTTCCGGCGGTATGCGCCAAAGGATTGTTATTGCCATTGCCTTGGCCTGCAACCCGGAACTGCTTATTTGCGACGAGCCCACCACCGCCTTGGATGTAACCATTCAGTCCCAGATTTTGGAGCTGATTAAAAAAATACAAAAGGAAAACAACCTTTCGGTTATTTTTATTACCCATGACCTTGGCGTTGTGGCCAATATGGCCGACCGGGTTTATGTAATGTACGCCGGCAAAATTGTGGAGGAGGGCACAGTGGAGGATATTTTTTACGACCCCCGCCACCCCTACACCTGGAGCTTGCTGGCGTCTATGCCCAGCCTGGATACAAAGGGCGGGGATAAACTGATGGTGATTCCCGGCACGCCGCCCAATATGCTGTACCCGCCAAAGGGCGACGCCTTTGCGCCCCGAAACCATTATGCAATGAAAATTGATTTTGAACGGGAGCCCCCCATGTTTAAAGTGTCGGACACCCATTACGCGGCCACATGGCTGCTGCACCCCGACGCCCCAAAGGTAGAAATGCCCGAGCATTTAAAGCTGAGAATTGAGCAGCAGCTGAAGGAGGCGAAAGAAAACAATGGAGAATAAAACCCCTATTTTGGAAGTAAAGCACCTGTGCAAATATTTCTACCATGGAAAAACGCCGATGAAAGCTGTGGATGACGTTAATTTTCAGGTTTTTAAAGGGGAAACCTTTGGCCTGGTGGGGGAATCCGGCTGCGGAAAAACGACCACGGGGCGCGCCATTATTCGCCTGTACAAACCAACCTCCGGCGAGGTTTGGTTTAACGGCCAGCGCATTGACGGCAAGCTGACCAGGGAGGAAAGCAAACAGGTCACCAGTAAAATGCAGATGATTTTCCAGGACCCGGTGGCCTCCCTAAACCCCCGCATGACAGTGGAGGAAATTATTTCCGAGGGGGCAAAAATAAACGGCGTTTTTTCCTCCAAGGAGGAGTTGAAAGCCAATGTGCGCAAAATGCTGGAATTGGTGGGACTGACCTCGGAGCATGCAACCCGTTACCCCCACGAGTTTTCCGGGGGCCAGCGGCAGCGCATCTGCATTGCCCGCGCCCTAATTACAAAGCCAGATTTAATTATTGCAGACGAACCTATTTCCGCTTTGGATGTTTCTATTCAGGCACAGGTACTGAACCTGCTTAACGAACTGCGCCAGGAGCTGGGGCTTACGATTTTGTTTATTGCCCATGATTTGTCTGTAGTAAAATATTTTTCCGAACGGGTAGCGGTAATGAACCAGGGCAGAATTGTAGAGATGGCAGCCTCCGAACTTTTGTACAAAAACCCGGTTCACCCTTATACAAGGTCGCTGCTTTCGGCCATTCCAATTCCAAACCCGCTGCTGGAGAAAAAACGCACCCGCTTTGCCTATGACCCCGCTGCCCACCAGTATGATGAAGGCAACCAGCCCAAAATGTTTGAGGTGGAGCCTGGTCACCTGGTACTTATGTCCCAGCGGGAATATGACGCTTACCTGGGGGAAAAGTAGCATGAAGTTTCGGCTCAAAAAAGAAGAAATTATAAAAAACCTGATATGGCTTGTTGTACTTGCTTTGGGTATTGTGCTGTACTACTGGCGGCTGTATGGGCAAATACGGTTAGGTGACAGCTTGTTTTTATCCGGCCTGCTGTTTTTATGCGTGGGCCTGTACCGGGTTGTACGCTGGCTGGGCTTCTTTGATTCCACTATTTACGGCTTTAACCGCCTGCTTGGCCGCACAAAGCAGGATTTAACAGGCTTCACCCAGGACCACCCCTATACCCAAAGCTTTGGGGAGCTTCTTATTTTGAGCATTGTGTTTATTTGCCTTTCCCTAATGTTTTAATTTGCTTATTCCTACCATAAGTTTTCCTTTTTTGCAGTAAGGCCTCCCGGCTAATACCTGGGGGCCTTACACATTTCTGCAAGGAATTACAGCCTGTGCAGGAATTTTTTTGACGGGGCTGTGGGAAAGAGGGAAACAAAAAGGCCCCCAGGTTTTCCTGGGAGCCGTAGCTATTGCATTATTTTGTAAAATCTTGTAGAATAAAGGGCAGAAAAGGGTTTGCCATGCCCGTGACGGGCACGTTAAAACACTTCTTGTAGGCAACGCCGTTCAGCGAACAGCGTTGCCCCTTCTAAAAAAGGAGGGGGTAATATTTTTTGCCTTCTCCTTATTGAAGGAGGAGGTGATGCAGATGGATAACGTATCGCTGATTTATTTAATCATCATACTATTTCTTATTAAAGAAATTATCCGTTTAAGCAGAAAAAGATAACCGCCTACATATTTTGCAACCTGTAGCGGTTATCTTTTAACCATACAAGGGGCAAAACCGTCAAATACGCTGTTACCAGCAGCGTGGGCAAGCCCTTTTCTTTACTATTAGTATATTCCAAATAACTGAAAATGTCAACCAAAGGGCCCGCGGCAGGGTTCTTTTTTCTTATTACAAAAACATTACAGCAAAGGGAACTTTTTGCTGTAATGTTTTGGGGTGCAAAAATAAAACTGCCTGCGGTTTCTGCAAAGAAACCGCAGGCGGTTATTGTGGCGGGAACGTGTGGGAATCGAACCCGCTGGCGGAGGGGCGTTGGGGGGACACCCTTTAAAACCACAGCTCAATTATAAGAAAAAACAGAAAATCCCATTCCCTTAAAATTATATTTTTGCTTCCTGGGGAAATAAAAGTGTGTTACAAAGTGTGTTATTTTACAGCGCCTGTTCCTGCTTTAGAAGCTGTAAAAACAGGCTGTCCAAGGCGTTGGAAACCCGTTGGACGTCGCCTTCCAGGGCGTGGCCGTACACGCCAAAGGTATCCATTTGCTGGGAGTGGCCTACCAGGTCCTTTACCATGCCGGCAGGCAGGGTTTTGGCGGCGGAAACAAAGGTGTGTCGCAGGCCATAGGGGGTGACCGGAGGCAAATTGTAATACTTGCAGTAGCGGGCCAAATGGGTTCGATAATTGGATTGGCTGACCCCGTAAAAAAGGTAAGGGGTGGTGGCGGCCTGGGCCTGCAAATCCCAGCAGCGCTGGGCCGCGGTGTTTAAAACAACACTGCGCCGGGCGTTTTCGTTTTTGCCGCTGGTAATCTCCCCATTATCGTTAATGGAGCGCTGCACAAACACCACGCTGCCGTGGCGGTCGGATTTTTGCAGCCCCAGCAATTCCCCGGGGCGGAAGCCGGCCAGCACCTGCAAGCGGAAGCCCTGGATATACGGCTCTGATTGCAGCAGGCTGTTGTAGGGCACCTGGTCCTGGGTGAAAAGCACCGCCAAATCCTGGGGCTGGAATATGGCCTTTTCCTGCTTGGCGGCGCCGGTGGGGATAATAATATTTTCCGGCCGGAAAGTGGTGAGCCGGGACTTGCGGCAGAACTTTACAAAGGAAACCACATCGTTGCGCAGGTTGCACAGGCTCTTTTTGGAAAGGCCCCCAGCCTGATAGGCGTTGTTAATGACCTGCTGCAGCTTTTGGTCCGTTAGGCTTAATATTTTTACCTGCCCAATAACGGGAAGGGCCCAGCTGCGAAAGCGGGTGTCCACCGGGCGCCAGTTGGAACGGCTGGTGCGGGCCTGTAAATCCTCCAGGAACAAGGGGTAAATATCCTTTACCTTTTTGTTCCCGCAGTCAATGCCGTCGTCCAGCCAGGCGTCCGCCTTGGCGTTGGCCTCCCGCTGGCCGGTGCGGCCGGGCTTTGCACTGGTGAAGCTGCGGCGCACCCCGTCCTTTTGCACGTTGATTTGCCAGCGGTTTTGGTTGGGCAGCCACTGGGCTGTGTTGGTCCGTTTTCCCATAAAAAAATACCACCTTTCGTAGAATTGCGCCCCGTCCCAAATTATTTTAGGGTATGCGGTTGCAAGCCTGCCAAAAATGTGGTACAATATAGAAGCAAAATTCATATTTGTTCCACATTGTGGGGCAGACACTCCGCCTCGTTTCTGTTACAGCAGGGACGGGGCCTTTTTTATTTTGTTTTAAAGAAGCGGGCTTACCGCTATTAAGCAAAGATTGCCATATAGGAAACAAATAGGGCAAAGCCTTTTACTATCCAGGACAGCATTTTGGACGCTATTTGTTTTTCACCTTTACCTCCAGTCCTTTCATACCAGTTTAAAAGCGGTTTGCCGGACCTGTCCTTCAGCTTTCCCTTAAATATGGCGCTGCATTCCCGCCACAACGCCGCATTAAAAAGGCCAACGCAGAATACCCTTGTTGTTGCGGTTTGCCCGCCAATCATAAATACCAAAAGGAAAAACATAATTAGCGGGTACAGCAGGCCGGTAATTATTCTGCCTGCATACAGGCGGTGCAGCCCGAAGGCCCAAAGCCACACAGCCACATAGCAAGACTTAGGGGAAGCCTTTTCCGGGTTATCGGGGTCATATGTAATTGGAGTTGGAGCAGGTTCAACAGGTTCGTTAATGTAGCCCAGTTTATCTGCAAAGGAATGTTCTGCCACTGAACTGGTGGAAGTTGACAAAGCCGTTGAAGGGAAAAGGACTTCCACGGCGGCTTTATACGCTTTTGTTCCTTTATAGGGCCTTACGTATTTGTCAGGCTCTATTTTTTTTAAAGAGGCCCACAGGGATTCATCATTTACCGCCAGCTTTGCATAAGCATAAAAATCATTTAACCTTGGATGTTCCAGCATATTTTTAATTGGAGATTTTGTTTCATAGCAAAGGACACAATAAGCGTAAAAGGCGGCCTTTTCTCCGCCCTCCAAACTGTACACCACTTGATTAAAGAGAGCGTCTCCGCCGATGTATTTTGAAAATTTAATTCCAGATTGTTGAGCAAAGGCTGCAAAATCTACATCAGGGCCTGGAAGCGGAATGACTTCATACTGGCGGGTATCAGGGCCTAAAATTTTTTCAGTGCTTTCATCTGTTTCGCCATCCACAACGCGGCTGAGGATAGCGCTGACATCGGCCTTTCCAATATCTTCAGGAAGTACAATTCCAAGGTCCCTTGCATATTCAAGCTGACTTTCAGTGGGCTTTTCCAAATAAGTTGCACCAAAAGGAAGAGGGGTAAAGCGGTACCCTTTTTTTAAAGTGGTGTAGATACTATAGGATGAAGTGGTAACAGAAAATTTGGGGTCAATATTATCGTTATCGTCCGTAATATTTGATGATGACTTATGGAACAAGCCCATAAAAAGTCCCTCCTAAGTCCGCCGTGGTTTGGCGGCTTTTTTGTTGTCTTGATAATATTTTATAATTTTAAAATATTTTA